>JBNMOZ010000088.1:0-13157 GCA_051276005.1 Bradymonadia bacterium
GACGCCGCGCCCGCGTCGGTCTAGCGAAGGGTAACCCCAACCGCCCCTCGCGAAGGTCTCCATGAAGCACCTCTCAATTCTGCTGTCCGTCGCGCTCCTCTGTGGCTGCCAAGACAAGCCCGCCGAGTCGCCTGCGAGCCCGAAGTCAGCCGCGGCAGAGGGCGCGACCAGCGCCGCCTCGACCGCGCCGAAGGCGATCGCGTCGACCAACGCGTTGCTGGCCGCGAAGGCTGCGCTGAGCATGGTGCCCAAGCAGGCCGACATCGTCGCGATGACCGGCAATCTGGGCGCGCTCATCAACGACTTGGGCCGCGCGCAGGTCGTCAAGGCCATCCCGCAGTTGTACGCCCAGGCAGCGACCGTGATCCGCAGCGAGACCGGGGCCGATCTGCTCGATCCCGCGCAATGGAAGACGCTCGGCGTTGACGTGGACGGCCCGGGCGGCATGTTCATACTTACGCGCTCGCTGACCGTCGGTTTCGTGATCACCCTGAGCGACACCAAGGTGTTCGAGGGCTGGTGGAAAGGGCGCTTCGCGGACAAGCAGGGCTGGACGGCGCTGCCCGTGGCCGGCGGCACTGTCTATATGCGCAAGTATGCGCCGACGGTTGTCATCAAGGGCGAGCACCTGATCTTGCTGGGCGCCGATCGCGACGCGTTGGCCGCTGGGTGGGGCGTCGCGTTGGCGGGCATGGAGCCCATCGACAGCATCGCGAGCGACGCCCGCGTCGAGGCGGCCGCGCAGCGCGTGGGCTTTGGCGCGCACGCGGGCGGCTTCGTCGATACGCAACGCACCATCGACGCCATCATTGGGCTGCAGATGCGGTCGGCGAACCCCGACGCGTTTATGCTGCAAGGCAAGCTGCGGGCGCTGGGTCAGACCGAGATTGCCGAGCGGCTCAATCGCTTCACCCGTGGGCGCAGCGAGTTCGGGGAGCAAATGGCCGTCGCCGCGATCAAGGGCATGATCGTCGGCGGCGTGGGACCGCTGGCGTTGGGCATCGAGATCGAAGGCGCGGCCGTGCGCCTCAAGGGCCACCTGCAAGCGAAGGCGGATGCGCTGCCGCGGCGTATCCTCGAAGGCCGCACCGGCAGCTCACCGCTGGCGACGTTGGCGGGGCCCAAGGCGGTCCTCATGCTCGACGGTAACGTCGACCTGGTGAAGCTGATGGCCACCGTCAACACCCTCGTCATGACCGCGGGCGGCACCGCGGTGGCGAAGATGGAGGCCGAGATTCGCAGAGAGTTCGGGCTCGACGTGCGCACCCAGATCATCCCGGCTTTCACCGGCGAGGTCGGCGGCGCGATGCTGCATCAAAACCCCGACTTGAAGGGCGATAAGAGCTTCGGCATGACGCTCTTCGCCGGGGTGGATCCCGCGAAGATGCAGATCGTGCTCGACGCGGTCGCCGGCCATCCGCACTTCAGCAAGATGATCGTCAAGACGGGCACCCGCTACCAGGTCAAGCTGCCCTGGCGCACGGTCGAGGCCGAGCTCAAGGGCAACCAACTCATCGTCAGCACCGACCCGACGGCGTTTGATCGCGCCCCGGGTCGATCGAAGGCGGCGCATTTGGGCGCGACGCTGGGCGGCGTGCTGTCGGCGCAGGCGACGACCCTCACTGGGGCGATGGACCTGGCGCGGATCTTCGCGTTCACGATGATCTCGTTCAGCGACTGGGAGATGCCGATGCGCGACATCGCCAACCCCGACGCGGATGCCAAGCAGAAGCTGGCGCGGCGTGCAGAGTTGTCGACCCAGATCGCCGCGCTGCGTGAGAGCCAACGCAAAACCGACCTCACCGCCATCAACGACATGGTCGGCCCGCTGGGGCATATCGCGTTGACGGCCGCCGAGACCGACGACGGTCTTCGCTTTGACGGCGGTGTGTTCACCCGCGGGCCCTACCTCAAGGCGATCGGCATCTTCGCCACGCAGGCGTCGACCGTTGATGCGCGCAGGCGCGCGCTGCGCGCCCCGTTGCATGCGCTGCAGGAGGAGCGCCGCAAGATCGACGGCGCGTTGCGCGACTGGCGCGCCCCGAGCAAGCCAGCGCGGGCGTTGCTGCCCTGATCCTCTGGCCCAAAGGCCAGTTGCGTGCCAATCCGACTCGCCGGTCATTGCGGGGGGCCCGCCGGTATGCTAACCGCAGGTGAAACCCAGCTGGAGGCCCCATGACCGAGCGGCTCATCCCCACCATCGACTTGGGCGTCCTCGATGGCGAGACCCAGGCGGCACACCAGGCTGCCGCGGCACTCATCGACGGTCTGAGCACCTTCGGGCTGGTCTACATCAGCGGCCACGGCATCGAGGCGTCCGTGCTCGAGGACTTCTATTCGGAGTTCATCGACTTCACCGCACAGCCTGAAGCATACAAGCGCACGCTGGGCGGCGAAGACATCTGGCACCAGCGCGGGTGGACGCCGCCGTCGACCGAGAAGGCGGTGGTGGCGGGCGGTCAGCCCGACTTCAAGGAGTGCTACTTCGCCGCGCCCATGCCGCTCGACGCCGCCTGCATCAACGAGTACCCCGAGATCTTCGCGCCCAACGTCTGGCCCGCCGGCCGGCCTGCCTTCGAGGCGCGCTACATGGCGATGGGCCAGGCGCTGCATGGCGTGGGCAGCAGCCTGCTCGAAGGGGTTGAGCGCGGGCTCGATTTGGCCCAGGGCGAGCTGCTCGACCGCCTCAAGGGCGGCTCGCATGTCACCCGCGCGCTGCGCTATCTGCCGCTCAACACGGCGCAGATTGAGCAGAAGGTGGTGTGGGGCGAGGAGCACACCGACTTTAACCTGCTGACGATCCTGCCGGGCGGGCGCTTCTACGATCCGCAGGGCGCGCAATGTGCGTCGCCGGATGCGTCAGCGGGTCTGTACCTGCGTTCGCGCCCGACCCCGGAGAACCCGGCGGGCGAGCGAGTGCGGGGCACGCCGCCGCCCGGATGCATCGTCGTGCAGGTCGGGCAGCAGCTCGAGATCCTGACGGGGGGTCGCTTGCAGGCGACGCCGCATGTGATCACGGCGCCCAAGTTCGAGGGCTATACGCGGTGCTCGATGGCGCACTTCATTCATCTGCATCCGCTCCAACTGCTCCGGCCGTTGGCGCAATTCGCGACCAGCGAGGCGCGGGCGGCGTACCGGCCGTCGGTGTTGGCGGGCACGTACAGCCTCAAGACGCTGGTCGACATTGGGCTCGCGCCGCGCGCGGCCTTGGCGCAGCTGGGCTATCGGCATTACAACCGACTGGCGACACAACGCGCGAACGACTGACGGCGCGGCCGCGTCGCAATCACCAAACCACGAGTGCTCGGGGGAGATACGCATGCGCAATGCAACCTGGATGGCTTGGATGCTGGGCGGCTGCCTGGCGATGGCGGGCTGTGATAACGACGGGGCAACCGCCGATCGTCAAGAGACGCCGATCGACGCGTCGGTCGGCGATATGGCTGAGCCTGAGCCCGAGCCGGGTCCCGAAGGCGAGCCCGCGCCGGGTCCCGAAGGCGAGCCGGGTCCCGAAGGCGAGCCCGAGCCGCTGGGTGCGGTCTATGGCTGCGAAGACGACGGCCAGATCCTGGGCCAACTCTACACCGACACTGATGGCGGCGATCGCAGCCGCTACCTGGCCGAGGTCGCAGCCGGCGACGCGGCGGTCAAGGCCGAGATGACGCTCATCGGACCCGAGGGGCCGCAGACGTTCTCATCGTGTGACGACGGCCGCTTCTCCATCGACGGGCTGGCCGACGGCGCGTGGCTCTTGGTGCCCCCCGCAGACGGCCGCTGTACCCGCCGCAACTGCGCGCGCAACTTCGCCGCGTCGGTGCAGGCTGATGGCCGCGCGACCATCGTGACCATCGGCGACAGCGTCCCGGTCATTGGCGACCAGCCGCCGTTCCCCGATCGCATCAAGACGCTCTTCGAAGGCATCGCCGAGATCGAGAGCCGCAACATCGCGGTGCCCGGCGCGATCTCGCCCGACTGGGTGCCCGGCACGAACTTCTACGGCCGGCTCGAGGCCGAGCTCGATGACGCAGACGTGGTCATCATCTCCATTGGCGGCAACGACATTCTGGGCGCGCTCAACAACCCGGCTATCTTCCAAGACATCCCCGGCGCCATCGAGGACACCCGTCAGCTGGTGGTCGAGATCGCCGGACGCGTCGTCGCCATCACCCGCGCGATTCACGAGACCAACCCCAACGTCGACGTGATCTTCGCGTTGTATCCCGACTACACGCAGGCCACGGGGCACCAGCTCTGGGGCCTGGCGCGCAACTTGATCGGCGTCGATACGATGCGCGAGATCCTTGAAGGCGCGCTCAACGCGATCCCCGCGGACGAGGCGCTCCTGGTCGCCGACATGCGCGGCGCGCTGCTCGGCATCGACTTGACGCCCTACCTCTTCGACGCGCTGCACTT
Source organism: Bradymonadia bacterium (assembly GCA_051276005.1). Classification (GTDB taxonomy): domain Bacteria; phylum Myxococcota_A; class Bradymonadia; order UBA7976; family UBA1532; genus JBNMOZ01. Next base: position 4,414 of record JBNMOZ010000088.1, read on the forward strand.
CGCCGAGCCCGGCCAAATTGCGTATGCCGAAGAGATCTTCGAGGTGCTGGGCGGCGTACTGGTCGGCGAGAACCCGCTGGGCGACATGGCCCACAGCCCCCTCGGCGCAGAGCAGACGTTCGGTTTCTCGGCCGGCGAATAGGCAAGCGGGTGCGCGGGTGAGGATGTATCGTCCGCCCGAAGAGTCACTGCGGCGGCAAACACCGTCGCGGCCACCGACACGGCGCGCGCATCGCGACCACTTTTGAGGAGAGCTCTCATGGCCCAGACCGCATTGCACGGCGCCGCCGTTCAGATCACCGGCGAGATGCCCACCGTTGGCCAGACCGCGCCCGGCTTCACGCTTGTTGGCAGTGATCTTGCGCCGGTCTCATTGGACGGCGTTGCGGGCATGAAAGTGCTCAACATCTTCCCAAGCATCGACACGCCCGTTTGCCAGAAGTCGGTGCGCGCCTTCAATGAGAAGGCCAGCGGGCGTGAGGGCGTGACCGTGCTCAACATCAGCGCCGATCTGCCGTTCGCGCACGGCCGCTTTTGTGGCGCCGAGGGGCTTGAGGGCGTGCAGAGCCTGTCGACCTTCCGCGACGCCGACTTCGCGACGACCTATGGCGTGCTGCTCGCCGACGGACCGCTGGCTGGCCTGTGCGCCCGGGCCGTGATCGTGCTCGACGCCAACAACACCGTCGTCTACCAAGAGCTTGTGCCCGAGATCGCGCAGGAGCCGAACTACGAAGCGGCCTTGAGCGCGTTGGACGCGGCGACCTCTTGATGCGTCATTTGCCGTGGGTGCTGGTCTGGCTGACCGGCCTGATGGGTGTGGCAGGCTGCGTACAGCGCACCGATCGCCAGCCGGTGCGGCGCGAGGCGGCCAAGGCGTCGGCGAGCCGCAGCCTGGGCGGCGGCAGTGGCGATGTCTCGGCGAAGAAGCGCGAGACGCCCCGCTCGATGACCCCCCGGCAGCGTCGGGCCGATCTCAACCGCAAGCTCTCGGCGTTGCAGTCGCCCGGGCCGGCAAACACGGCCGCCGCGAATCCCGCTGATCCGGGCGCTGAGAGCAAGGTCGCGCGGGGTCCTCCGCGCCAGCAGATCGCCGACGCGACGATCAAGAGCTACGACAACGTCGTCTATCGCGGCCCCATCGATCTGCGCCCCACCATTCGACGCATTCTCGCCGGTGAGCGCGATCCGCATCGCAACGACGGCGGCATGTTCGGCAACCGCGAAGGCCGGCTGCCCAAGCAGTCGCGCTCGTTTTATCGCGAGTACGTGCACCGCACCGCAGGCATCGACGGCGCCGGCCCTCAGCGCCTGATCGTGGGGCGCAACGGCCAGTGGTGGTACACTGCCGATCACTACAAAACCTTCATCCCGCTCCAGTGAGTGGCATGCGGCGTGAGGACGAGATGAGTCGATTCACGTACGACCAATCGGCCCTGGCTGAGGTGCCGATTTTGGCGGTGCCTGCCGGAATTCGCGAGCCCAAGGACCTGTTTGCGGCGTACTCGCCGATGTTGCCGGGCTGGTTTGGCGACAACTTCGACGCGTTGGCCGATGTGCTCACCAGCCATCCGACGCCCTTGCGCGTCGTGCACACCGACGTGCCGCTGGTCGGCGCAGAGCGTCAAATCTACCTCGATATCCTCGACGAGTCCGACCTGATCGCCATCTTCCCGGCGACTGCGCGCATCGCCATCGAGGCGGCGCTCGACCCGACCGAGGTCTGAGCGTGCGCAGGCAAAGAGCATTGATCGCCAGTCTGCTGCTCGCGACCGTGGGCTGCGCAGGCGTGGGTGAGAATGAGGCCCCGCTGCCCGTCGCCACACGCGACGCGGGCGTGGTCGATCAGACCCCAGATCCCCAACCCGAGCCCGATGGTGACGGGCTCGATGTCGGCCTGTTCGACGCCGGCTCGACCGATGGCGCCCTTGGCGACGCCGGCCCACTCGTCGATGCCGCCCTGACGGTCGACGTCGACGCCGCCACCAGCGTCGCGGACGCCGCGCCGCCCGACGTCGATCGCGGTGCGCCGGTCGTCGACATGGGCGCGGCTGGCTGCGTCGAAGACGTGCAATGCCCCGGCGCGCAGATTTGTGAAGGCGGGCTGTGTCTGGACCCGCAGCCTTGCGTGGATGACTCCGTGTGCGCCGCTGACGAGCGTTGCGAGGCAGGCGAGTGTTTGCCCGGTGCGCGACCCGACTGCTTTGAGGACGCCGACTGCTTGAATGACGGGCGCTGCATCAACGGCGCCTGCGCCCTCGGCGAGTGCATGGAGAACACCGACTGCGTGGTCAACGAGCGCTGCGAAGACGCCCGCTGCGTGCCCGATCTCATCGGCTGCCTCGAGCACGCCGACTGCGACATGGGCGAGGTGTGCGCCGACGGGGTCTGCGATCCCAACCCGCCCGCCGAGTGCCTCAACGCAGATGACTGCCCGATGGGCCAGCTCTGCAACGACGGCGTCTGTGAGGCCGATGGCGTTGGTGGCTGCGCGACGCCCAGCAATATCGGCGCGTTTGGGCGCGTAGACGGCGAGACCACCGGCGAATCAGCCGTGCACGGCGCGACCTGTGGCGGCGGCGCGACCGGGCCCGAGCAGGTGTACTCCGTCGGTCTGCCGATGAATGGCCCCATCTGCGTGCGCACCCTCGCGGCCAACTTCGACGCCGTGCTGCATGTACGCCGCGGGCCGTGCGCCGACCCCGAGGGCGAAGTGCTCTGTGACGACGCCGCGCCCGACGCGCTGGGCCGAAGCCAGATCGACGTCGAGTTGCAGGGCGACGCGCCGGTTTGGTTGTTCGTTGATGGCTTCGGCGCCGAAGCCGGGACGTTCTCCCTCGAGGTGTTGGCGGGCGAATGCGCCGCGCTGCCCGAATGTGTAGACGACGCCGAATGCGTCGGCGACGCCGTCTGCGAAATGGGCGCCTGCGTGCCCGTCCCCGGCACCTGCGATCGCCCGCTGCCGTTGGCGCTCGGTGCGGTCGACGGCGTGACGGCGGGTGTGGGCGTACAAGCTGGGATTTGCGGCGGTGGCGCGGCCCCCGAGCAGGTCTTCGAGTTCGTGCCCGCCGCGGCCGGCTTGCTGTGCTTCGAGACGACGGGGAGCGGCTTTGACACGGTGCTGCATGCCCGCTCTGGCGGATGCGAGGGCGCCGAGTTGGCCTGCTCCGACGATGGCGAGAACGCGGGCGGGCTTCAGAGCGACGTGACCATCGAGGGTGTCGTGGGCCAGGCGATCACGGTGATCGTCGACGGCTATGACAATCGCAGCGGCGCGTTCACGCTCACGGCCAGCAGCGGCGCATGCGGCGGGGATCCCGTGGGGCCTTGTGAGGGCATCGCGGTCGCTCAATTGGGCGAGCAGATGGGCACGACGATCGGCGCGGGCGCAGACAGTGAGGGCAGCTGCGGTCAAACGGCTGAATCGCCTGACGTGGCCCTTCGGTTCAGGGCGCTACAGGCGGGACCGATCTGCGCGCGCACGGCGGGGAGCGCCTTCGATACGGTGCTTTATGTGCGCACGGCCTGCGACGATCCAGACAGTGAAGTGGGCTGCAATGATGATGTCGAGGCCGGGGTCGACCCCACCTCGAAGCTGACCGTGCAGGCCGCCGCGGGGGTCGACTACTTCGTGTTCGTCGATGGGTACGACTCGCTGGCGAGCGGGCCGGGGCAGGGGGCCTTCGTGCTGGAGTTGAGCGCGGGTGTGTGTCCCTGAGGTGAGCGTCAGGCGCTACTCGTCCTCGTCGTCCGGCTCGTCATCGGGGACCTCATCGCCCGGCTCTTCTTCGGCATACCCCTCGTCATCCGGCACATCCGGCACATCCGGCTCATCATACCCATCAGCCGGCAGCAGACTCGGCTTCCGCTTCGGCGGCTTCGGCGGGTTCATCGCCGTCTCCATGCTCGCCAGCTCAACCCCCTGCAACTCCATCGTCGCCGACAGCTTCCGCGTGATCTCTTGCTTGCGCCAGTAGGTGATGTCTACCTGCCCGAACATCGCCTCGGCCGCGTAGGTCTCGATGTTGTCCTGCGCAGCGACGCGCATCTCTTTGCCCAGGCTGCGCGCCGCGACCATCTCGGACTCGAGCTTTAGCGTCAGCGTCTTCAAAGCGGGCAGCTCCTGCTTGAGCACTGCGGCGATCCGCTTTCTAAACGTGCCCTCGAAGGCGTCCAGCTGTCCGCCGAACTGGATGATCCGCGCCTTGAGCGTCGCGGCGCTGGCGTCGATATCGGCGAAGTCTTCCACGTCCTCAGACTCGGCGTGCGAGACCTCGAGGTGCTCCTCAAATTGGGCCATCCGGCCGTTGAGGCGCTCCATCGCGCGCCGACCGCGAGCGACCGCGGGCAGGATCTCTTCGCTGTCGAGCAGGTTGGCGAGCGTGCGCGCCATCTCTTTGGCCTCGATGAGCGACTCGTCCTGGGTGACCAGATCGGCTTCAAGCCGCCGCGCCCTGATCGCGTTGTCGGGTGCCGTCCAGGCGAGCACGGCCTGGGGGAAGATGCGCTTGTCTTCCTCAAGCTGAGCGGTCAGCTGCGCGCCGCGCTGGGTCAGGGATGCGTTGAGGATCTCATAGCTCTGGCGCGCGGCGTCGTACTGAGTTGAGCGTGCGAGCAGCTGGGCCTTCCACAGGCGCAACTGCGCGGCGCTCACATCGTCGCCGCGCCCCGCCAGCAGCTGATCGACCAGCCGCACACACCACGCGTACTGCTCGCGCTGGAAGAGCACGAAGGTGGCTTCAGCGAGGGCGGCCGCAAAGTCGGGATCGCCCCGCGGCACCTTGCGGTAGTGGTTCCACGCCTCGACATGCTTGCCGCGCGCGGCGTTGAGCCGGGCCAGCGCCAGATGAATCACGGCGCCCAGTCGATTCTGCCGGGCGACCTCGGGCGGCGGCAGCGTCTCGGCCTCGCTCAGCTTGAGCTCGACCAGCTGGCGGGCGTCACCCTTGGCGTCGACGTCTTCAAGATAGGGGCGCTCTTTGCCCTCCGGCTGCGAGGCCTGCCAAGCCTCAAGCGTCGCCGTGAAGGCCGCCTCCGCCTTGATCAGGTTCTCGTCTTTGAGGTGGATGACCGCCCGGAAGTACAGCGCCTTGACGTGGTGCAGGTCGCCCGGCCTGAAGGCGGCGAACAGGTCGTCCGCCTCGGCCAGGGCGTCGTGCGCCGTCAGCGCCTTGGCGTATTGGTAGCGAATCTTATTGTCGAGCGGCGTCGGCTCGACCTCTTCGTCCCAGTCGTTCTGATATCGCCGCCACAGCCGCCGCAGCTCGCGCAGCGGCATGTCGCGACCGGCCAACTCATAATAGCGCGCCAGGCGCTTCTTGAAGCCGCTCGGCAGCTGACGCGGGTGCTCGATCGCTTGCTTGAAGTAGGTGCGCGCTGACCTCTCAAGGCCCAAGGCCCACAGCGATTCGGCCAGGTAGGTCAGCGCCTCGACGACGGCCGGCTGGTTCTTGAACGTGGGCTTCGAGATCAGCTGCATCAGGCGAATCGCGGCGCGGCCATAGTCTTCTGCGAAGAACTCGACCTGCGCTTCAGACAGCACCCTGACAGCTTCGCTGGCGTCGACGGCCAGGCTGGTGTCGAGGTTGGATTGGGCCCGCCGCAGCGTGTTGTTCATGTGCCGCAGCTCTTCGATATGCTGGCGACGCGAGCGCTCACGGCCCGGATCGTCAGCCCAACTGGGGCCGGCGAGAAACAGTATCAAGCAGATGACGCGCTTCAAGAATCAGCCTCGTGCAAATCGATAGGGCCCATCAGGGCGCGGTACCCGACGCGAGCCCGCATGAAAGCTGACTCCGATCGCGAACCCTCTGTCCGCGTGCAGATCCCGTTCCGTGCGTTTGTCGACGGTGGCGTCGAGGCTTTGGCTGACAAAAGCGTCACAGGCTCTCAGAAAACTGGCCCACCCACTATAGCGGATGTGGGGCGATGTCGCATGTCGGAGGCGCGGCAGTCCGCAGGAACGGGCGTGGGAAGCTTGCGTCCGGGGCACGCGCCGGGTCAGATCTGCGGCTGGAGGTGTGCATGCTGCGTTTTTGGGTTGTTGGGATCATGTATGGGGCGGGCCTGGCCGCGTGCGGCAGTCCGCCGCCGGCGCCACCGGCCCAACCAGCCGCTGCGCCGCCTCCTGCGTCGCCGATCTATACCGATGCCGAGCGCATCACAGGCCTGCGTACGACACCTGGGGCGATCTGGGGCCTGACCGCCGAAGGTCCGATTCGATGGGATCGGCAGACCGGACGCGCGATCGACGAGGGCGCCCGCGGCGCACCCAAAGATGCAACAGCGATCGCGGTCGCAGACGGGGGCCTCTACATGGCCACGCCCCGCGGGTTGAGTTGGCGTGACGCGCAGTGGCGATGGACGTTGATCAGCGACGCGCCGGCGCGCGCGGGCGTGGTGGACGTGGTGGCGCGCAAGGGCGGCGGGGCGTGGGTCGCGACACCCAACGCCATCGCGAGCGTGCAGATGGGCACCCTCACCGTGCTCGCCAAAGACTATCGGGTGCGCGATCTGGCGGTCGATCCGCAGGGTGATCTATGGATCGCCACGCACGGGCATGGCGTCGTCGCGCTGCAGGGCAAGACCTTCGTCGAGCACACGAGCGCGCAGGGCGTCTGCGGCAACCACGTGCGGCACCTGAGCTTTGCCCCGTCCGGGCGCCTGGTCGCGACCTGCGCCGAGACGCCGACGCTGGCGGTCCGTGATGGCGGTCGCTGGGGCGCGTATCGGTTGACCGGCGTAGGCGCATCCATCGTGGCCGCGTGGCCCGATGGCGCCGACATCATCGTTCAGACGCGATCGCGCTGGTTTCGCATGCGGCTGGGCACGATCGAGGGCCCCGCGCGCATCAACGCCCATGCCTTCGACCCCACCGACCAGCCGGCGCCCCCGGTGCCCAAAGCGCCCGCGCCGCCCAGCGTGACGCCCGTCGCGGTGCCGGTCGCGATGCCGCCGAGCGCGCCCGCGCCGCCCACCGTCACGGTCACCGTCCCACCATCGACCGCCGCCGTCGCTGCGCCGCCATCGAGCGCGCCTGTCGCGCCGCCGGCGGTGCCGAAGGTGCGCATGGTGTCGGTCATCGTGCGTCCGCCGCCGGTGCCCATGCCGCCGCCGATCGGGCCTCCCCCGGTCGTCGACGCCCTGCTCAAGCAGGCGCGGGCCGGTGTCGCGCGCATGGCGACGCCCCCGGTCTATCGACTCGAATTTGCCAAGGACCTGACCTTCGCCGACACGCCGCCATCGGCCTCGACGATGACGCCAGATGGCGCGCTCGTGCTCGCGTTGCCGTACCGGGGTCTGGTGCTCAAGCGTGGCACGCAGCTGCGCCGCTTCGTGACCGGATCGTTGCTGCCTGCGCTGCCCGCGCGCCTCCTCGTTGATCAGGCGGGTCGCGCGATCATCCGCACCGCGGGCGGGCGGGTCTATCGATACGACGGCACCGACTTCACCCCATGGGCCCTGCCGGGCGATCGTCCGATCCTGGGCATCTCGGCCGGCAGCGGGCCCGCCTACGCTTTGAGCTACGCGGCGCCAGCGCCGCCGGTCGCGCCGACGACGACGGGGGCCACCGCCGCCGACGCCACGCCAATCGCCCCCCACGCTGAGCCCGGTCGGCTGATCGTCTATCGCTCAGACACCCAGGGGCCGTTCACCGAGGTGACGCGGCTGGCCCTCACCGGCCTGTCGCATCCCCCACAGATTGGGCGTGTGCTGGCCCAGGGCGGTGAGTTGAGCTTCCCGCTCTTCGAGGCGCTGACGCCCGACAAGCGGCGCGGCGTCGGCCTCGCGCGCATCGTGGATGGCTTCGCCCGGCTCGAGGTGTGGACCGGCCGGTTGGGCTACGTCGGCGAGGACAAGAGCGGCGCGAAGTTCCTGCCGGACGCCTGGGTTAATGGGCTGGCGGCCGACGCGGCGGGCGTGCTGTACGTCGCGACCAACGCCGGCCTGGTGCGCGCGCAGGGCGGCGAGCTCACGGTGTTTGACGAGAACGACTTTATCGACTCCGAGGTCATGATCGACGTCGCGGTCGACGCCGAGGGGGTCGCATGGGTCGGCACGCTTGAGGGGTTAGGCATGCTCAAGGACGGCAAATGGACGGCCGTGAAGGCCGAGGGCCTCGACGCGGCGATCAACGCGGTCGCGACCACCGCCGACGGGTCAGTCTGGGTCGGGACGGACGCGGGCCTTTGGCTGCGCAGCCCCGGTGGCATGGACAAGGTATCCGGCAAGGGCGGCTGGCAGCAGCAGATGGTGCGGGGGGCGCGGGGCGCGACGCCCATCAAGGACCTCGCGCCCGATGGCAAGGGTGGGTTGTGGCTGCTCAGCCCCGAAGGGCTGATTCACTGGCAGGCGCGATAGGGCGCCTTGACCAGCGGGCAGACCGCATCATTCGCAGACGGTGACGTTCGGGTTGCGCGAGCAGTTGAAGTCATCGCAATCGACGAAGCCGTTGTCGTCGTTGTCGATGCCATCAGCGCACAGCGCGTCGGTGTCTTCGCCGCCGACGCACACGTCGACGTTCGGGTTACGCGAGCAGCCGAAGTCGTCGCAATCGACGAAGCCGTTGTCGTCATTGTCGATGCCATCGCTGCACAGCGCGTTGGTGTCTTCGCCGCCCATCGGCATGCCGCAGACGTCGACCATCGGGTTGCGCGAGCAGCCGAAGTCGTCGCAGTCGACGAAGCCGTTGTCGTCGTTGTCGACGCCATCGCTGCACAGCGCGTTGGTGTTCTCCTCGCCCATCG
>JBNMOZ010000089.1:0-12996 GCA_051276005.1 Bradymonadia bacterium
GTGCGGCGTTCGAGCGTAGAGGCGCGAGCCATGTCAAACCCTTTTGGTTGGTTGACCAACTTATAGCGAAAGCGACAAGAGAACGCAAATGGGGCCGACGATCCGGCGGCGGCGCCGGCTCGTTACGGGCTGACAGACTCGGTGAAGGAGACCAGGTGACCCGGCGAGAGCGGGCGAGGCGGCGAGACTGCGAGGGGCTGCTATCGCGGGGCGACGGTGAGCGTCTCGGTCGCGGCGGCGGCCACGTCTTCGGCCTTGAACAGCAGCGGGACTGGCGTATTGGTCAGCCAGTCCTGGAAGTAGTCCAAGTAGTTGGGCGAGTCACGGAACAGACGCTGCCCGCCGGGCAACTCGATCGTGCAGTCGACGCCGTCGGGGCCCGCGCCACACGCAAAGCGCATCGACGCGCCGGCCGAGTGGCTGTAATCGTCCTGGTAGATCCCGCGGGGGTTGGCCACGTCGACCGTGAAGAGGCCGCCGTTGTTGGCGACCGCCGGGGCGTTGTACGACTCAACACCCGCCGCGTCGAAGAGGTCAGCGCGCAGCGTGAGCGTATGCACTCGACCCCAGCGCCAATCGTCAATATCGGGTCCCATCTCCTCCGCCAGGTAGGTACCCGCGTCATCGAGCGCCTTGGCCATCTGCATCTGCGCGGTCTCGACGACATCTTCAGTCGACCGATCGTCCCAGTAGTCACCGGCGTACTGCAAACCTTCGGGGCGCAGCAACAAGCGCACCAGCGCGGAGGGCTCCGGCGCACCGCCGAGCTCGGGCAGCAGATCGTCGACGAACGCCGCCCGCACCAGGTTGGGCCACGTCGCATGAAACGCCATGCAGCCAATGCTGGCCGCCGCGTCTCCGCCCTTCTCGCCGTCAGGATCGGTGCCCGCCAGACCGGTCGAACATTGGAAGTCCCACGCCGCGAGGGCGTTTGCGACCTTCTGCGCGTCGTCGGTCAGCTCGGCCGCCTCGACCAGCGCCAACATCGCCGGCACCACGTCGGCGCCCATCAGCGAGTAGACATCGGCCTGAATCGACTGCATCGAGTCGATTGTGTGGGTGGGCTCAGCCTCGATGCGCGCTTGCGCCCGCCCCTGGCGGAAGCCGTTCGCCACGAAGTGCTGGAGCATCGGCAGCCCGTCGTTGGTCGGATCGCCATCGAGCACCGCGCCGGTCATGTCGTTGTTGGCCGTCACGATGTAGCCAGTGGCGGGGTTTTGCGCCTGAGGGACCTGCGCGGCGGGCAGGTATCCGTCCCACTCTGCGCTGCCGTCGCCGGGCAGCGGGAGCCAGCTGGGCAGCTCGGCGCTGGCCCAGGGGCGGTTGGGGATCGTGTTGTACGGGAACCAGCCGAAGCCGCCCTCGCGATCGATGAACACGAAGTTCTGACCCACGGTGGTGACCGTCGCGCCGATCGCAGCCTTGGCGCCATCGACGCTCGACGCCCGGTTCATCGCCTGAATGAAGTTGAGATCGGTCGAGGCGTCCTGGCCGGTCCACTTGATCGTCATCGCGGTGCCCGCCTCGCGATCGATCGCCACCACCGGGCCGTGGTGCGGCACATACAAGCGCGTCTCGTTGACGTCGTCGGCCTTGTCGACCTTGAAGGTGTGAACCTGCTCGACGAACGGCACCGTCTCGCCGTTGAAGATGACGCCCGCGCCGTCGGCGCTCAGGGTCTCGATGTACACGTCGGCCATGTCGAAGTAGGTCGTCGTCGCGCCCCAGGCGATGTCTTCGTTCTGCCCGAGGATCACGCCCGGCAGGCCGGCAAACGACGCGCCCGCGATGTGAATGTCGCCGGTGCCGTTGGTCTTGGCGTCCAAATTGACCAAGTACCAGATCGCCGCGTTGCTCAGCGCCAGGTGCGGATCATTCGCGAGCAAAGCGCGCCCGTCGGCAGACCGATCCGGACCCAACACCCAGTTGTTTGAGCCGCCGGCGGCGAGGGTCTCACGGGCCTTCGGATCCTGGGGCACCTGCGCGAAGAGCGAGCGGGCTTGCACCATGCGGGCATGAATGCTGTCGAGCTGCCAGGGCTCGAACGTGCGCTCTTGGCCGGCCTTGGAGGCGGGCAACACGGTCGCCGCCGTCGCGGGGGTCAGACCGAAGAAGTCTGCCGCGAGCGCCGGATCATAAGCCGCGAAGCGCGCCCCGACGCCGATCTCGATGCCGCTGTGATCGGTGAGTTGCTGGATGAGCGCCAGGATGCACGCCGCGCTGTCCTCGGGCGTCCAGTCGGTGATGGCGTCTTTATTGATGAGCGCGAACTCGTACTCGTCGTTGAGCACCGCGCCGTTGCGCCCATTGCGATAGTCATACAGCCAGGCGTTGACGCCCCGGGTGTACGCCTCGACGGCCTCGCGGGTCTCGGGGCTCGCCTGCGCCCACATGCGCTCCTCGACCCGCTCGCCCGAGCGCCCCGCGATGCGGAAGCGGTTCTCTTTGTCGGTGTCGAGGGTCGCGACGCCGACCATCTCAGACAGCGTGCCGCGCACGAAGCGGCGGCGAATGTCCATCTGAATGAAGCGATGCGACGCGTGATAATAGCCCTGCACGGCGAAGCAATCAGCGTCGGTGGTGCAGTCGGCGTTGAGCTGGCTGCGCGCGTCGAAGCGCACGGTGACCGGCCCGTCCATACCCGGGATCGAGAGGCCGTCAGGCACAACGCCACCGCCCTCTCCGCCCTCTCCGCCCTCTCCGCCCACGCCGCCGTCCACGCAGCCCACGCCGCCGTCCACGCAGCCCACGCCGCCGCCCGCGCCGCCTTCGCCGCCTACGCTGCCCATATCGGCCGGATCGACGCCGCCGCCGCCGTCATCGCAGCCACCGATCGCCAATGACCCGGCCAACACGCCGCAGAGCACCCAGTTTGATGTGCGCATGATTCTCCCCTCACGCTGATGAATCGGCGCAGTCTGGCACGACCTCGACTCACCTGCGATAACGAATCGACGACTGCAAGGAGGCGCAATGAGGCTCGCGGGTTTACTGGTGCGATGGATCGCGACGCTCGTTCTGATCTGGGCACAGATCAACCTGCAAAGCCCCGCGGCTGAACGGTTCATGCCCGATCAGATCCCGCCCGACACCGCCGCCCAACTCGACTGGCTGCGCGACGCCCTCGCGGACGACGCGGCCACCGAGATGCAGTCGGCGTTTGCGGAAGGCTACGTCTTCACCTGGGTGCTGTATGGGCTCACGCAGGTGCAGCTTGGGCTGCGATACCCCACCGGATCGGCCGAGCGCATCGCCGCCGAATCCGAGGCCCGCCGCGCGCTGACCATGCTGCACACGCCTGAAGCGCGCCGGCCGTTCGAGAAGATGACCGATCCGCCCCTCGGCGCCTTCTATTTGGGGTGGACCAACTGGCTGCGGGGCGGCCTGCTGTTGCTGCAGGTGCCCAACGCCCGCGCCGACGAGGTCAAGGCGTTCAACGCGACCTGCGCGACCATCGCCCTGGCGCTGCGCCAACATGGCCCGTTCGTGCCCTCATATCCTGGCAAGCGCTGGCCGGTCGACACCGTGGTTGCCGCCGCCAGCCTACGGCTCCACGACTCGATCCAGACGCCGAAGTACACGAAGCTGCTCACAAATTGGATGGGCCACGTCGACGATCGGCTCGACGCCGACGGCCTGATCCCCCACGCGGTCGGCCCGACCAACGCCAGCGGAATGCGGCCGGCGCGCGGCTCGTCTCAGGCGTTGATGCTGCGGTTCTTCTACGAGATCGACCCCGAGCGCACCCGCAAATGGTACCGCACGGTGCGCCAGAAGTTCGTCACCACGAAGCTCGGGCTGCCCGCGATGACCGAGTACCCCGGCGGCAAAGACGGCCCCAGCGACGTCGACTCGGGCCCGTTGATCGCCGGCGCGAGCGCACCGGCGATGGTCGTCAACATCGGCACCGCGATGCAGCTGGGCGATCGGCCCTATGTGGAGAGCATGATCTCGACCATCGAGTTGGTGGGCATGCCGCTGCCCGGCAAGCGCTACGCGTTCGGCCTGCTGCCGGTGGGCGACGCCTTCCTCGCCTGGAGCAAGAGCGCGCGCCCGTTCACCCGCCCGTCACGCACCGAGGTCTACTCCCCGATCGTCTCGGAGTGGTTCCGCTGGCCGTGGCATCTCGTGTTCGGATTCTTCTTGTTGTTGCTGTGGTTGGGCCCGATTCGCCGATGGGTGCGCGGGGCGCGGGCGTAGGTCGCCTTCAGCCTTCTATAGACGTGACGGCAGGGCTGAGACCGCCGCGCGCACCATGCGCTCGTACCGATGGGCGAACGCGTGTCGCGCGTCGGCCGGCACGTCTTCGCTCTCGGCCACCGTCCATCCCTCAACGTCGAACGCCGGGAACCACGTGTCGCCCTCAACCTCGGCGTCGACGATGCTCAGGTGCAGCTCATCTGCGATGGGCAACGCCGCCGCGTAAACCGATGAGCCCCCAATTATCCAGACCACATCCGCGCCGGCGCAGGCGTCGATCGCCGCGTCGAGCCCATCGAAGACCTCGACGCCCTGCGCGCTGAAGCCCGATCGGCTCAGCACGATGTTGCGACGCTTCGGCAAAGGGCGCCCGATCGACGTGTAGGTGGTGCGGCCCATGATGATCGGTGCGCCCGAGGTCAGGCGCTTGAACCGTTTGAGATCGCTGGGCAATCGCCACGGCAAGTGGCCATCGCGGCCGATGACTCGGTGCGTCGCTATCGCGGCGATCAGATGCAGTCTTGGACGTGTCATTGCTCACCTCACCGGCAGCGTATCTGACTGGCAGCCAGTCTGACCCGCACCTTACCTGACCCGCAGGGCCGGGCCGCGTTTCAGGCCAATGAGGAAGACGCGAACGCTCGCCTGATCTGCGGGCGAGAGCGCGTTGAAGGCCGCTGCTGCACCGGCCGCCTCGCCACCATGCGACCCGATGGCCTCGTCATACGTGATCGCGCGCCCGTCGTGCAGGTACGGAGACGTGTTCGCGACGCCCCACAGCCGACGCGTGAGGTATTCGCGGCGCCCGACGCCGGCGTCCACGTGCCGGCTCGCCAGGCCATCGCCCATGTCATGCCGCTTGAAGTCGCTGAACACGGGCACCAAGACGCGCCCATCGGCGTTGGGCACCGGGTGCGGGCGCGCGGCGTCCTGCATCAGGTCGATCCAGCCGTCGCCCACCGCCAGGCGCGGATCATCGAGGGGCATCAGCGGCACATGGCAGCCCGCGCAGCCCAGATCGTCGAAGAGCACCGCGCCATCGAGCCAGCGGGCGGTGAACTCCGGGGCGTCGACGATCTCGATCTGGCCGGTCAGAGGCGGCCCGAAGGCGCCCCCATCGGTGGGCACGGACAGCGTGGGCACGTCGAGCGTCGCGATGAAGGTGACGAGCGCGTCGAGCTGAACGTCAGTGAACTCATCGCGCACCCCGTCGCCGTCTGGGTCGTCCGCGGGCCCATCGCCCAGCACCACATCGCCGGGATCGGCGAGCAGCGCGTCGCTCTGCAGCCCGTGGTGCAAGTGCAGGCTGCGATTGCTGAAGTCGCGGATGGTCGCGCTGGTGCCCTTCCAGCCAAAGGGCTTGATGATCAGGTCGGCGTCGACGCCGATGAGCCCGGCGGCGTCCACCAAACCCGCGCTGCTCACGGTCAGCACGCCGAAGTCGACGCCCTTGGCCGACAACCGACGACTGATGGCCTCGCCCGCTTGGGCAGCATCGGCCCGCAGCGTCTCGGCCTGCGACTGCAACTCGATGCTCATCTCGCGCCCGATCGCCTCGGTCCAGCCGGCACCCCACAGCGACGGCGGGTTGCGCTGGTCGTGCAGCATCACGCTGTCGCCGTCGCCAAACATGGCCGCGTTGTCGGCCCGATCGCCGGCCCCCGCGAAGCCGCCCTTCCAATGACAGTCCATGCAGCGGCTGGCGTCGGGCCCGCCCTCGAGCCCAACCTGAAACCGACGCAACCCTTCGCCTCCATTGCCGAACCCCTCGCTGCGCGAGAAGGCCCGCATGAACAACGCGCGGCCCAGATCGACGCGCTGAGCGAGGGTCAGGCAGTCGGATCGTTCGGGGCGAAAGCGGGCGCGGACGACCGCCGGCCGCCAGGCTTCGAGCAGGCGCTGCTGCTCGCGCGCCGCCCTGAAATCACGCCAGTGCTGGACCTCTTCGAGGGTGAGCACCGCGTCGGCAGGACCACCCAGACCCGCGGGCGCCGTCCACGCGGGGCAATCGGGCAGGCCCGCATCGACCACCGCGTCAGTCCCGCCATCGGACACGTTCGCGTCCGCAACGGCGTCGCCCACCCGCATGTCGGCTGGCGGAGCGTCGGGCCCGTCCATCGCCCCGCGATCCAGCGCCCCGCGATCCGGCACGGCGCGATCTACGGCGACCTGACCGTCCCAGAGCGGTCCCGGTAGACCAGGCGGGCCCGCCGGGCCTTCACAGGCGAGCAGCGCGGTCATGAGGAGCAGCCACCTCATTCGACCAGCACCACGGGCTCGCGGGTCAGCGACAGCAGAAACAGCCGCACCGCAGCCCGCTCGTCTTCGGGCAGCGCGCGCCACGCGTCTCGGCTCGCGGTCGCCTCGCCGCCATGCCAGTCGACCGCCGCGTCTACGGTCTGCGCGCGCCCATCATGCAGGTACGGCGCGGTGTCGGCCAGGCCCCACAGCGAGCGGGTCAGCCACACCGATCCGGGGACCGCCGCGCCACCATCCGGCAGGCGTTCGGGCCGGGAGTCGGCCAACGCCGGGCCCAGGTCATGCCGGCGCAGGTCGGTGAACGCGAACACCTTCGCGCCGCCCTCGATGATGCCGTCCGGGCCAGGCGAGAAGTCGAGGTAGCGCGGCCGAGGATCGAGCGCGACGGCGTCCATCGGCAGGTCGATGCTGAGGGGCTCGCCGCCCTGCGCGGTGAGGGTGAGATCGCTGGTCGTCAGCCGTAAGAACGGGACGTGGCACTCGCCGCAGCCGATACGCTCGAAGTCGCGCCGCCCGCGCGCCCAAGCCAGGGCCATCTCAGCATCGGCCGGCGGTCGAATTTGCGGCGTGGACAACATCGACAAATAGGCCGCGAGCAGCACCGCCTGCCCGCTGGTGGCCTCGCGCTGCACCCCGTCCGAATCAGGGTCGAAGGCATCGCCTGCCCCCAGCCAGGTCGCCGGATCGGCCGCAAATCGGTCGATGCGTGCCTGTGATTGCAGCCCGTGGTGGATCTGAATCGCCTCGTCGCACAGGGCCACCAAATCGGAGTGTCGACCCTTATGCCCGAACGGCCGGACCACCAGATCCGTCGAAATGTGGAGCACTTCTGACGTGTCGAGCGTGCCATCCGGCGCCGCCGTGATCGCGCCGAAGTTCAGCCCTTTTGCCCGCAGAGCGAGCCGCGCAGGCGATCCCTGAAGTTCGGCGTCGAAGCGCGCCTGGCCGACCGTGCTCGCCAGCTCCGATTCCATCTCGCGCGCCAGCAGCGTGATCCACCCCAGGCCCATCACATGGGGCGCGTCGCGCCGAATCGCCGACGCCAACGTGTCGCCATCACCGCGCAGCAAGGCCACCTGCGTCGCGGTGCCTGCGCCATCGGGGCCGCCCGAGAAGTGGCACGCGCGACAAGACGTCGCGTCGTTGCCGCCCCGCTCGCCCGAATGCACGCGCTGCGGTCTCGCCGGCATGCCCGGCGCCCCTTGCGGCCCCTGGCCGATGCCCAAGCGCCGATCGAGCTCAGCCTCGAAGGTCTCGTCGCCGAAGGTGAACAGCAGCGACCAGTTTTGGGCCTCAACGAGCGCGCGGACGGTCCCCGACCCAATGATGCGTTCGAAGCGCTCGAACGGATCGGTCGCCCAAAGCAGCGCCTCGGCGCGGCCGTTGACGTACAGCTCAAGCCCTTCGGCGAGGGCGTCTTCGGTGTCGGGGGCGAGGGCGTGCGTCGTGACGCCCATCTGCGAATGAGGGCTCGGCGAATGAGGGCTCGGCGAATGAAGGCTGGGCGAATGCAGACTGGGCGCCTGAGCGCCGGGCACCTGGGGGGTCGGTGCGGTACAGGCCACGCAGAGGAGCGCGGCGCTCGTTAGCCGAAAGATCACAGCCGGAGCGTACCCGAAGTTTAGCGGGCGAGTCAGCGAACGGTGAACTCGACCCGACGATTGCGGGCAAACGAGCTCTCGCCCTCGCCGTAGTCGGCCGGGCGCTCTTCGCCGTAGCTCGTGACCTGCAGGCGCGCCTCATCGACCCCAAGCTGCTTGAGATAGCGCTGCGCGACCTGGCCGCGCTTCTCGCCGAGCGCCAGGTTGTATTCCGAGCTGCCGCGGCTGTCGCAATGGCCTTCGATGACGATGGTCGACCCGATGTTTGCGGTCATCCAGCCGGCGTTCCTCGTCAGCGTCTCACGCCCTTCGGGGCTCAGCTCGAAGGCGTTGTAGTTGAAGAACACCGTCTTCATCTCTTCAACGCCCGCGCCGACCACGACGTCGGGCTGGGAGCGATCCACGAACTGGTCTACGTCGGTGGGGTTCTTCTGGTCTTTGGGCGCGAAGCACTCCGCGCGGCGCGCCTCGGCCTTCTTACGGGCCTGGAAGGCGAGCTTCTTGGCGGCCTCGGCGGCCTGCTTGGCCTCTTCGTTCTTGCCCTGCGCAGCGAGCGTCTGAGCCTTGGTGTACATGCGCTCCGCCGCCGCATAGTCCTCGGGCGCACACTTCTTGGCGAGCACAGCGCCATCGAGGGCAGTGCGCGCCTCAGTCAGGGTGGCGGTGGGGCGACCCGCACAGGCGACAAAGGTGACGGCGAGCAGGCAGATGGTGATGACGCGCATGAAGACTCCGGGAGCTATGGTTTCGGTGTGGTCGGCTTGGCAGCCTTGAGCTTGGGCGTGTTGCGAGATTTACCGCGCCGATCCATCCCGAGCATGCCCGCTCGGAAGTTGATGCGCTGGCCGCCAGACCGCTTGGCCTTAGCACCCGCTTTGGGCTTGAAGCGCGACCGGACCACCACGGTGACCCCGTCTCTCATGACGCCGGCGCGCATCTTCTTGTCGGCCGGGACCGGCAGGCGATCAGCCGCGGTCACCGCAAACTCCGAAAGCTCACGCTCGAGGATGCGATCGAAGGCATCGACGCCCGAGTGCCGCACGAAGACCGCCTCGGTCACCGCGCCATCCTGCGTCATGTACAGCCGAACCCGCGCACTCAAACCGTTGGGGAACGCCGGCATCCGCTTGGCGATGACCGCGCTGATCTTCGCCCAGTACAACGCCGGGACCCGTAGAATAAGTCCCCGCGTCGGCACCTTCGGCGGCTGCTGCGCGATCGCAGGCACAGCCAAAAGCGCAATGACTCCCAATGCTTGAATTAGACTACGCAACGGGTTACTTCTCCCAGAACGGCGTGGTGTAGCCGCCCTTGCCTCGCGTCACCTGCGTCTGAATGCGTCCATCCTCAGTCGAGATATAGACCTGCGAGCCGCCCGTACGGGTGCTCGTGAACGCGATGTGGCGCCCATCTGGCGACCATGTTGGCTCTTCGTTATTGCCCTGATTCTGGGTGACGCGCTCGATGACACCGTCGGCCACGCGCACGGTGAAGATGTCGAACACGTTGCGCTCATCACGCGCCGTAAAGACGATCTTGTCGCCGCGTGGGCTCCACTCGGGGGTCGTGTTGTAGTCGCCCTGGAACGTCAGCCGCCGCGCGCCGCCGCCGCCCGAGGTCATGACCCAAATTTGCGGCGAGCCGTGGCGGTCGCTGACGAACGCGATCTGGCTGGCGTCGGGCGACCAGGTCGCCGAGGTGTCGATGCCCCAGCTGTTGGTGAGGCGCTTCATCGGCTGACCAGTGCCGGGATTGAGCGTGTAGATCTCGGGGTTGCCGTCTTTGCTGAGCGTCGCCGCGACGGCGTTGCCTGCCGGGCTGAGCACGCCGCCGGTGTTGAGGCCCTTGTAGGCCGCGAACGGCTTCGCGGAGCCACCACTGAGCGAGTACAGGTGCGGGCCACCGGCGCGGAAGCTGGTGAAGAAGATCTTCCCGCCGCGGAAGCTGGGCAACATGTTGATGCTGCCGTCGCTGGTCAGCCGGGTCTCTTCTCGGCCGTCGGCCGAGATCATGTAGAGCGACTTGCCCTTGCCGGTGCGCTTGACCAGCACGATGCGCGTGCCGAAGAAGCCAGGGCTCTTGGTGTAGTAGCGGATGACCTCGTTGACGAACTCATGGGCGCGCTTGCGCAGCGCCTTGGTCTTCAACGGCACGGTCGTGGGCGCGCCGAAGCCCTTGAGCGGAATCTGGCGCCCGCCGTCCACGCTGAACAGCCGCAAGTCGAGCGTGACCTGCTTGCCGACGATCTTGTAGCCGGCCTTGATGAGGCCCTGCGTGCCGACCGTGAACCAGCCGTTCATGTCGGGGGTCATGCCCTCTTTGGACGCGCTGGGCAGGAAGGCCGCGGGCTTGATGAGCTCGAAGTAGCCGGTGATCGTCAGGTCGCGCGAGATGGTCCCAGTCAGCGCCTCGGTGACGCCGATGGTGTCGGCCGCGCCGCCCTGGTTGAAGGCCTTGGGCACCGCCATGCGGAAGGTCGTGATGCTGTCGGTCTTGACGACACCATCAACGCCGGCCCCATCGCCTTGAGCGAAGGCGGGCACCGCGAAGAGGAACAGGGCGAGGCCCAGAGTACGTCGCAGAGCATAAGTCAGTGGGCGCATGGGCATCTCTCGGTGCGAGGCTGTGATCGCACTCAGTCCATGCGATCCAGCGGATAAGTCAAGTTTTCGGATGATTTTATGCGGCCAGTCAGCCGGGGCCGTAGCCTATTTCCCGCCCGTCATGTCGAGCGTCAGGCCGTTCTTCAGGACGCTCTTGCGCAGATCGCGCAGCGAGTTGGGGGGCACAGGGATGCGCGCGGAGCCGCTCGCTGAGAACTTCTTCAGAGCGCGCTCCGCGGCTTGATCGAACAGGCGGTTGCCGCTCGTTTTTTTGATGCGGGGCTTGCCGACGAGCTTGCCGTTCTTGTCGAACTTGAACCAGACGGTCGTCTTGAGGCGCGCGCGCTGATCGGACGGGATGACCGTGGGGATCTCGAACTGCCGCTGAACCGCGAAGACGACCCGGTTGATATAGGTCGCCTTGTTGCGTCGAGCGTTGGGGTCGGTGCTGTTGCCCATCCGATCGCCGTCAGCGAAGCCGTCCGGGCTGTCCTCGTCGGCGCGCTTGTCGCGGTTCTTGATCTTGCGCAGCGCCCGCTTCATGTCGCGCTTACGCTTCTTGGCCTTGTCTTCTTCCTTCTGCCGCTCGGTCTCTTCCTTCTGTTTGATCTCGTCGCGGGCCTTCTTCTCGGCGATCTCGCGCAGCTTCTTGTCTTTGGCCTTCTTCTTCTTCTCGAGCTCTTCCTGCTTCTTCTTCTCGCGAGACAGGCTGATCTTGTCGGTCTCAGGCGGCGGCGGCGGCGCAGGCTCGACAAGGCGGGGCAAGGCCTTCTCAGGCGGTTTGATGCCCAGCTTGGGCAGCTCGACGGGCGAGACATTGACCGAGTAGATCGGCTCTACTACAGGGCGCTTGAGCGTGCCGTCGCCCATGCTCGCGAAGGCCATGCCGGTGAAGATCAACACGTTGATCAACACGGCGGAGACGATGCTGAGCCCCTGATCGGTCATGGCGTCCGTGCTGCCTTCTTCTTGGCCCGCTCTTCAGCGGCGCCTGGCGGGTTGGTTACGAGCCCCAAGTTGCGAATCCCCGAGTTCTTCAAGCGCGCCGTCACGTCGAGCACGTAGCCATACGGCAGCGTACGATCGGCCATGACGAACAAGCGCTGACCGCCGCGAAACGGTTCAAGGGAGGGCATCGCCTTGAGCCTGTCCTCGAACCCTTCCAAGCACTTGGGATATTCCGCGCAGGCTTCAAGCAGCGTCGCGTCTTCGGGCGTGCCCATGTTGAGCAGGATGCGCTTACTCGGCTCGATCTTCAGGACGCTCTGCAGCTCTTCGGGTGACACCGGCGTGTCGTTGTTGGTTTCGGGCACGTTCAGGTCGACCTTGCCCATCTCGTTCTTCACGATCATCGGCGTCGTAACCATGAAGACGATCAACAGCACGAGCATCACGTCGACCAAGGGGGTGACGTTGATCTCCGCGAGGGAGCTCTTCTTACCGCCACGTCTGTTTCCGGTGCTCATACCCATCAGCTAAAGAAGTGGCGTTTGACGATGTTAAGGAAGTCGTTGTTGAAGTTGTCCATGTCAGCTTCAAGGTGCGAAATCCGGCTCACGAAGTAGTTGTAGGCCATGACCGCTGGGATCGCCGCGACCAGCCCAATGGCCGTCGCGATGAGCGCCTCGGCGATGCCCGGCGCCACCGTCAGCAGGTCGGCGTTCTGCTCTTTTGCGATGTTGAGGAACGACGCCATGATGCCCCAGACCGTGCCAAACAGGCCGATGAAGGGCGCCGCCGACGCGGTGGTCGCCAAGAACGTCACCAAGCTCGAAAGATGCATAGTTTCGGACGTTTGGGCGCGTCTCAACGCGCGATCGACGTTCTCGATGTCGCCCATCTGGCCATGCAGCGTGTCGCCGGTGGCCGAGCCGCCCTTGACCTTCTTCAACTCGGTGTAGCCCGCCCGGAAGACCTGGCTGATGGGGCTGCGCTTGAGGTGCTCGCTGGTGCCGTAGATCTCGTCGAGGCGCTTGGACTGCCAGAACGTCTCAAGGAACAGGTCGGATTCAGACTGCGCCCGCCGCAGGTACAGCCATTTGTAGATGATGATGTACCAACTGATGATCGACATGAGCACCAAGATCATCAGCACGCCTTTGACGACGGGGCTGGCCTTGAGCAGCAGGCTGGTGATGGTCATCTCCTGGCCCGCCTCGGTGAGCGTAACCAAGTGCACGAAAATGCTGTCCATCAATCAACTCCAGTAGGGAACGGACTCCCGCATTTTTTCTTGGGGCGCCAACGAAGCAGATAGCACGGACTTGGGGGCGGCTCAAGAGTCCGCCCGAATCGATTCGCGTCGCGAGCGCGCGATGGACTCCGTCAGGCTC
>JBNMOZ010000090.1:0-12967 GCA_051276005.1 Bradymonadia bacterium
ACTCGGTGCTCAAGTCGATGCGCGGCGCTGAATTCATGCAGATCGCCTTGGACGGCGCGCGCCATGGTGGCGTGCTGACCCAGGGCGCCTTGATGACGGTGACGGCGAAGGCGCGCATGACCTCGCCAGTGCATCGCGGGGTCTTCGTGCGCGAGCATCTGCTGTGCCACCCGTTGCCGCCGCCGCCGCCGAACATTCCCATCGTGCCGCCTGATCCCGATCCAGCGCTCTCGACGCGCGCAAAGTTCGCTGAGCACTCGTCCAACGTCGCCTGCGCGGGCTGCCACAGCATGATCGATGAGCTGGGCTTCACCTTCGAGCACTTCGATCCTGTCGGGCGCTGGCGCGAAGTCGAACCCGGCGGGCATCGCGTCGACGCGACGGGCTCGCTCAACGCGACGCTCGACATCGACGGCCCCCTCGACGGCGCCGCTCACCTGGCGCGCCGGCTCTCCCAGAGCGAGCAGGCGCATCGCTGCGTGGTCACCCAGGTGTTCCGCTTCGCCAACGGCCGCGGCGAGAACGCGGTCGACGGCTGCACGCTCAACAGCATGTACGACGCATACGTCGACGCGAACTACGACCTGCGCACGCTGTTCACGGCGCTCGTCGTCGATCCGTCATTCGGCGTGCGCCGCGCCGAGCCCGATCAGGCGGTCGCCCAATGAGCGTCAGCACCGTGAACCGGCGCAGCTTCCTCAGGCAATTGAGCGCAGGCGCCTTGGCGCTGCCGCTGTTGCAGATGCCCGGGCGCGCCCACGCGGCCGATCCCTATCCGACGCGTCTGGTCGTCTTCTACAGCCCCAACGGCACCAAGAAGGAGCTGTGGAGCCCACTACAGCAGTATGGACAGGCGAACGAGACGGGCTGGACCACGCCCACGCTCATCAGGCCGTTCGAAGCGTTCAAGGATCGCATCGTGTTGCTCGATGGCGTCGACAACGCAGCGGCGCTCGACGGCCCCGGCGGACCCCATCAGCGGGGCATGGCGGCGTTGCTCAGCGGCGCGGTGATCACCGAAGGCGACTTCGTGGGCGGCGACGGCCGAGCGGCGGGCTGGGGCGGGGGCATCTCGGTCGATCAGTTCGTCGCGCGCAGCCTCAACGCCAGCACGCGCCTGCGCAGCCTTGAGCTGGGCGTGCGTGTCAAAGAGTCGATGCCCCGCGCGCGCATGTCGTATGCGGGGCCCGAGCAGCCGCTGCCGCCCCAGAACGATCCGGTGCTGGCGTTTAACCGCATCTTCGGCGACGTGGACGCCGATCCCGAGACGATGCGGCGCCTGCTGGTGCGTCGGCGCTCGGTGCTCGATTCGGTGCTCGGCGACTTCACTCGATTGGGCCCCAAGCTGGCCAAGGTCGATCGCCAGAAGCTCGATCGCCACGCCACCGCGCTGCGCGACTTGGAGCGGCGCCTCGAGGTCATCGCGGCCCAGCCCCTGCTTTGCCAAGGCAGGCCCCCCGCGCAGGTCGACGACGTGCTCAAGGAGGGCGCCTTCGAGACGCTCATGCAGGCGCAGATCGACGTGCTGGTCAACAGCCTCGCCTGCGACGTGACGCGGGTCGCCACGTTGCAGGGCAGCACCGCCGTCAACGCGCTGCGCTTCACCTTCCTGGGGCTCGACGCGCAAGACGGCCACGGCCTGTCGCACGCCGGCAACACGAGCGATCTGCAGACCGACTGGGAGAAGATGCTGGGCTGGTACAGCGCCCAGTTCAACTACCTGCTCGAACGCCTCGATTCAGTGCCCGAGGGCGGCGGCACCCTGCTCGACAACACTGTTGTGCTCTGGGTCAACGAGCTCAGCCGCGGCAACACCCACAGCCTGGTCGACATCCCGTTCGTGCTGGCCGGCGGCGGGGGCGGGCTGCGCGGCGGGCGCTACCTCAACTATGGCGGCACCCCGCATAACGATCTGCTCGTCTCGGTGTGCAACCTGATGGGCATCCCGGTGAGCACATTCGGTGCGCCCAAGCACTGCAATGGTCCGCTGCCTGGCCTGATCTGACGCCGCAGCCGCGTCGCGTGCGATCGATTGTAATTTTCAGACGTCGGGTTTCGGTTTGCCTCTCTGCGGCACCTGCAACGGTCAGGACACCGCAATGGCAATTTGGCGTGAAGCTTCGCCCGGCGACGGCGGCATCTGGGTCTACCGGACTCACAAGCTCAGCGACGCGCTCATCGCCGCACCTGTCCGAGATCAGAGCGGGAAGATGTCGGACGGGCCCGCCAGTCGTCGGCCCGCGGTCCTGCAATCGGCTGCAACTGCCTGCAATTACGTGCAATCTCGCTTTGGAAGCTCGTGCCCTACCGTGTCGGTACACGAAAGGGCATCCATGGAACTCGATCCCAGCGCGAACGGCATCACTCTCTTTCGACTGCTCGACGGGGGGGCGCTCTTCGCAGCGCTCGTGCCGGTGGAGAACGCGACGATCAGCGGCGTGAGCAGCGACACCGACTACTGGCTGGGCGATCACCCAGACAGCTGGCCATCGACCTTCAGCGTCGACAAAATTACCCGCGCGACGCCGAAGTCGGCCGCTGCCCTTGAGACGTATACTGCCGGCTCGATCACGGTCGACAAATGGTACACGCGCGCCCTGCAAGACTTCTCAGGCAGCAGCGGCAGCTACGCCTGGAGCAGCAGCCTGGTGCGCATCTGGAAGGCCACCGTGCCCGCCACCAGCGACTTGCTCTACGTCGTCTGGACGGGCACTGACTTCGCCTGGGTCGCGTCAAGCGTCACGACCCCCGATTATGTCGACCTGACCGGCAGCCAGACCCTCGACTTCAGCGAGACCAGCGGCACCATCACCGGGGTCCTCGCCATCGACGTCTAGCAGGCCGTAGCGCATTCGCCATACGGCGCGCTGCATGCCCAGATTTGGTCGACTCGACGTCGTAAATCCTTTCAATACTCTCGGTATTGTCTCGAATTCGTGCCTTGATTCGAGCAACTCTGGACGCACATCGCTTAATGGCTTTATGCGTTACAGCCTCCTAGCCAGCGACGGAGACCGACCGCATGATCGATCCGACCCTGCCTGACCAGGCGCGGCCACCCGACGCGCGCAATGATGGGCTGCCGGAGCGCTACAGCATCACGGCCTCGATCGCCCAAGGCGGGCAGGGTCAGGTGCTTCAAGCGCGCGACACCCGGCTGGATCGCGACGTGGTCATCAAGGTGCTCTTTGAGCAGGGTGCTGGCGCGCAGTCCACCCGCGCGCATCGCGAGATACAGATCATGTCGCGGCTGCAGCACCGCGGCATCGTGGCCATCTACGACACCGGCACGCTCGACGACGGTCGGTATTGGTATGCGATGCGCCAAATTCGCGGTCGCCTGCTCAACGAGTGGGTCACCGCGTGGCGCACACCCCACGGGCCGCTGCACCTCGACAACCTGCGGCCCGTCGTCGAGGCGGTTGAGCAAATTTGCCGCACGGTGGGCTATGCCCACGGCGAGGGCATCGTGCACCGCGATCTCAAGCCGGCGAACATCATGGTCGAGCCGCCCGACATCGTGCAGGTGCTCGATTGGGGCGTGGCGGGCAGCACCGACGAGGCGTTGACGGGGCATGACGCGGGCGTGCGCGTCGTGCTCGATCGCGCCATGACGCAGACCAACGCGGTGCTCGGGACGCCGCATTACATGGCGCCCGAGCAGCTTCTGCCCGGATGCACCCAGCCGACGGTCGACGTGTACGCCATGGGGGTGGTGCTCTACGAGCTGCTCTCGGGGCGAAAGCCCTACGCGGCGCTGCCGCCTGAGGCCGTGCTGCGCGCCTTGCCGCATACGCCGCCGCCGCCGCTCTCGGATGTCATCGACGCCATCAGCCGCGATCTGACCGACCTGTTGGCGATCGTCGATCGGGCCATGGCGCGCCGGGCCAGCGATCGGCCACGGGACTGTTCGGTGCTCGCCGACCAACTCGCCGAGTGGCTGCGCATCTTGGACGAGCGTCGCGCGGCAGACGAGATCGTGGCGGGGTGCGTGACCCTTCAAAAGCGGCTCGATGCGGTCGTGGCGCGCCAGTCGGCGGCGAGCGCGCAGGCCTGCGCGATCCTCAAGGCGGTGGCGCAGCACGCCCCCGTCAGCGAGAAGACGGCGGGATGGGCGTTCGAAGACGAGGCGGCGTTGCTCGATGGTGAGGTGCGTGAACTGCGCTTGGTCGTTGAGCAACGGCTGCACGTCGCCCTCAACCGCGACCGGGCGCATCCGCGGGCGCATCGTTTGCTCGCCCGTCTGTATCGAGACCGATCCAATGCGGCCGACGCTGTGCGCCAGCCCAGCCTCGCCGAGGAGTACGCCAAGCGCGTCGCCCATCACGATCGCACCGGCGAGCATCGCGCATGGTGCAAGGGCACCGGGCGCCTGACGCTGCTCACCCGGCCCGCTGGCGCGCAGGTCACGCTGCACCGACTCGAAGCCCGCGAGCGTCGACTACAGCCGAGCGCGACCGGCATCGATTTGGGGCGCACGCCGCTGCACGACGTCGCGGTTGGGCGTGGTGCATTTGTGGCCCGACTGCGCGTCACGGGCCAGCGCCCGGTGACCTATCCGCTGTGGATCGAGCGGGGTACCCATTGGATCGATCGGTCACCCGACGGTGCGATCGCCTCGGTTGATCTGCAGCCGGATGGGCCCGACGACTCGGGACCCTGTTTCGTGCCGGCGGGATGGTTTCGCAGCGGGGGCGATCCACTCGCGCCCGATAGTCTGCCGGGCGCGCGATCGTGGACGGACGCCTTCTTCATCGATCGGTTCCCCGTCAGCCATCGGCTCTACCTCGCATTCATCAACAGCCTGGCCGCCGACGACATCAAATCGGCGCGTCGGTATTGCGCGCGCGCTTCTGTGAGTGTGGACGGACCCGAGGAGGCCTTCTACGCTGAGGTGGAGGGGGTCTTCACGCTGCCCGTCGAGAGTCGTATGCAGCTCGACATGCCGGTCAGCTTCATCAACTGGCACGCGGCGTCAGCCTACGCAGCGTGGCGCGCAGTTGAGACCGGGCGCCCATGGCGCTTGGTCCATTCGCTCGAATGGGAGAAGGCGGGGCGGGGCGTGAGCGGCCGCTTCTTCCCCTGGGGTGACGCGGCTGAACCCACCTTTGCGAACACATTGAAGGCGAGCGCCACATCGCCATTCATACAGGACAACTCGGCCTTCCCGACCGACGTCTCGGTGTATGGCGTGCGGGGCATGGCAGGGAATGTGCGCGAGTGGTGTTCGGACGCCTATCGCCGCGAGGGGCCCGGCGTTCGGCCAGTTGACACGAGCGGACCCGCGCAATATCGCAACATCAGGGGCGGCGCGCACACGTCAATGATGCCGCTCTGCCGCCTCACCGCGCGCTTTGCGCTCAAAGAGGTCGATCAAATGCGAGTTGTGGGCTTTCGGTGCGCCCGCTCGGCATAGGCGGCGGGGCGCAGCGTTGACTCTGCGCGCAAGATGGGGCGCTGCACGGTGCCTGGCAGGCCATAGCGCATTCGCCACACGACGCGCCCAGCTTTGGCCGACTCGGGGTTGCGGATCCTCTTAATACTCTCGGTGTTGCCTCGAATTCGCGCCTTGATTCGACCAAGCCTGGACGCCCATCGCCTGATGGCTCTAGGCGCCACAGCCTCCTAGGGGCTCGATCAGCACGGGGCCGGCCAGGCGAATTCGATCGCTGTCACCGCGGCGCTCGATGCGCGGTATGTCCGGCGCCCGCGACGCGAAGCGCTCGATGACTTTGCGAAACCGCAGCACGTGCATGTTGATGTGGGTGCGCTCGGCCTCGATGCCGTTCGCGCGGGTGAGCTCATCGAGCAGGTCCGGCACTCTCATCCACCCGGCCTCGGCGGCCGCAATGTCGGGGTCGGTCTGCTCGGTCAGCAGGCGTTGCGCGAGCACATAGAGCATGAAGCTGTATGTGCGCGCGCCCAAGCTGCGAGACGGGTGGCCCGTCCGGCGAATGGCGAACTCGAAGTCGTCGAGGTCTTGGCTGTGTTGGATGACGAGCGTCGTGGTCTCAGAGGCCTGCGCTTCGAGCGTCACGGTGTGGTGGGAGGGCAGAACCAGCGTCCATTGAACCGCCCCGCGTTTGATGACGTGCCCGGTCACAACCTCGACGGGCTCGGCGTCGTCGCATTGCATCAGCCAACGACCGGTCTGTTCGCGCACCAGGACAGTGCGGTCGCCGTCGTGCAAGCAGAGCACGCCGTCTTCGCCCACGACGCGTTGGGTGGGATCCGAGGGCACCATCGCGATCGGTTCGGGGGGATCGACATGCACGACCTCGAAGACCTCACCGGCGTCGCTGCCCAGCGCGATGCGCTGTCCACTCGAGAGTGGCCGGGCGATGGCGCTGACCGATTGGTTCTGCAGGCGGGTGCCGTTGCGGCTGCCGAGGTCGACGATGAGCCAGCGACCGCCGCTGTAGATGATTTGCGCGTGGCGGCCCGAGGTGCACGGCGCGGTCAGCGGGATCCACGAGTTGGGACGTCGGCCAAGCTGGCTTGACTCGCTCAAAGACCAGAGCCGGTCGCTCTGCAGGTGACGAAGCTGCGCCATTGGTCACTCCTGGTCGGTGAGTCACTTTGACCCTACGAGCCGTCCAGGTGTCAATCAGTTGAAGATGAGAGCACTACCCATACCAACGCCTCAAGCGATGCGTTGGTATGAATAGCTCCAGAAACCAGCCCATCGTCTCCGGAGAAACAACTCTGTCAGAAGCAATCGCGGGTCCGCGATTGCACGCGATTGCACGTGCCGACAGCCCTTCACTGGTGCGGTGAACAGGGCGAATCGCCAAACATGATGCTGCTCGACCAGCGGCCCGATTCGGGTCAACCCTGGTGTGGGCTCCTAGATCTCGCTGAACGCCGCGCAAGCAAGAACCACCGCATGCGTCCTCCTCATTGTGTTGATTCGTGGGTCGCCGCTGGGCGCGAGTCGTCTGCCGGGCGACCGATGGTAGACCACATTCAGCCCAGGGTGCATGCTGCGCGCGATGGATGACACGACGCACGAAGATTCGCCGCCCGCCGATTCGCCCAAGCCCGCGCCCAAGACGCTGGGCGAGCGCGCGCCGACCGGGCCTGCCAGCAACGACGACCTGCTCGAGATCTTCTTGGAGTGGGCCATCGATCTGGGCATCGAGCTGTACGACCACCAAGAGGAGGCCGTGCTCGAGATCATGGAAGGCCGGCACGTGGTGCTCAATACGCCCACCGGATCCGGCAAGTCGCTGGTGGCCTTGGCGATGCACTTCCGGGCCTTCGCGACGGGTCGCAGATCGGTCTACACCAGCCCGATCAAGGCGCTTGTCAGCGAGAAGTTCTTTGATCTCTGCGCGCAGTTCGGCGCCAAGAACGTGGGCATGCTCACCGGCGACGCGAGCATCAACCCCAAGGCCGAGATCATCGCCTGCACGGCCGAGGTGCTGGCGGCGATGGCGCTGTCGGAGGGCGACGCGGCCAGCGTGCACTACGCGGTCATGGACGAGTTTCACTACTACGGTGATCGCGATCGCGGCATGGCCTGGCAGATCCCGCTGCTGACGCTGACCAAGACGCGCTTCTTGCTCATGAGCGCCACGCTGGGCGACACGGATCACCTGCGCCGCAACCTGACCGAGCGCACCGGGGTCGAGACGGCGTTGGTGAAGACCAGCGAGCGCCCGGTGCCGCTGGAGTTCAGCTACAGCGAAGAGCCGGTGCACGAGGCCATCCAAGACCTCATCTCGCAGAACCGCGCCCCGATCTATGTGGTCAACTTCACCCAGCGCGACTGCGCCGAGATGGCCCAGAGCCTCACCAGCATCAACTTCTGCAGCAAGGCTGAGAAGAAGGCGATCGCCAAGCACCTGCGGGGGTTTCGGTTCGACACGCCCTACGGCAAGGACCTGTCCAAGTACGTGCGCCACGGCATCGGCCTGCACCACGCGGGGCTGCTGCCCAAGTATCGGCTGATGGTCGAGCAGCTCGCCCAGGCCGGCATGCTCAAGATCATCGTGGGCACCGACACGCTGGGGGTGGGCATCAACGTGCCCATCCGCACCGTGCTGTTCACCAAGCTGTGCAAGTACGACGGCCGCAAGACGCGCATCCTCACCGTGCGCGACTTCAAACAGATCGCGGGCCGCGCCGGGCGTAAGGGCTTCGACGACAAGGGCTGGGTGGTCTGTCAGGCGCCCGAGCACGCCATCGACAACAAGCGCATGGCCGGCAAGGCCGCGGGCGACAAGCGCAAGCTGCGCAAGATGGTCAAGAAGAAGGCCCCCGAGCGTGGCTACGCCCATTGGAACGAGGCCACGTTTGAGCACCTGAGGACTTCAGACTCCGAGGCCCTCGTCAGCCGCTTCAACGTCGACCACGGCATGCTGCTCAACCTGCTGCAGCAGAGCGCCGACGGCTACCGGATGCTCATCGACCTGATCGCGCAGAACCACGAGGCCGACCATCGCAAGCGACGCCTGCGCCGCGAAGCCAAGGAGCTGTTCAAGCAGCTGCGCGCGGCGGGCATCATCGAGGTGTCGCCCCGGCTCGGCCGCAAGGGGCAGACGGTGCAGGTCGCAGAAGAGCTGCAGAGCGACTTCTCGATGTACCACTCGCTCTCGCTGTTTCTGCTGTACGCGCTGGGCCAACTGCCGGCCGACGATCCCGATTACGAGTACAAGGTGCTCAGCCTGGCCGAGGCGATCCTCGAGGATCCCCACGCGATCCTGCGCCAGCAAATGAACCACCTGCGCAGCGAAGCCTATGGCCGCCTCAAGGCCGAGGGCGTGGACTACGACGAGCGCCAGGACGAGCTCGAGAAGATCACCTGGCCCATGCCCGACGCCGACTGGATCTTCGAGGTCTTCGACGGCTACGCCAAGGCGCGCCCGTGGGTGCGGGTCGATCGGCTGAGCCCCAAGTCGGTGGCGCGCGACATGTACGAGCGCTACGCGTCGTTCAACGATTACGTGGGCGAGTACGGCCTCGAGCGCATCGAAGGCGCGCTGCTGCGCCACCTGAGCCAGGTGTACAAGGTGCTGCTGCAGACGGTGCCCGAGCCCAACCGCACCGACGATGTCGTCGCGCTCATCGCCTACCTGCGATCGGTGCTGCAAAAGGCCGACTCGTCGCTGGTCCAGGCCTGGGAGACGATGGTCCACGGCGCGCCCCTCGAGCAGGCGCCCACCGCGCCGCCGCCGCCGCCCAAGCCCGCCGACATCGCCCGCAATCAGCGCATGTTCTACGCCCGGCTGCGCGCCGAGATGCACGCGGTGGTCAAGGCGCTGGCCTGGAAGAACTACGAAGAGGCCGCGATCAGCGTGCGCACCGACGCCCCCGACAATGCGGTGCTCGATGCCGAAGACATCTGGGACGCCACCCGCTTCGAAGAGGCGCTCGTGCCCTACTTCGCCGAGTACACGCGGCTGGTCTTCAACCACCAGGCGCGCGGCACGGCGCTGACGCGGATCAACGCCGATGGCGATAGGCAGTGGCGCGTGCTGCAGGTGCTCTGTGATCCCGAAGAGGACAACATCTGGTACATCGAGGCGCGGGTCGATCTGCGCGGCGATACGATGCCCGAGGGCCCACTCATCGCGATGGAACGCATCACGCGCTGACGCCGCCCGAACTGACGCTGTGGGGTCGGGCGCCGACCGCGCCGCGACCCATCAAACATCCGGAGACTGCATGCGATTTTGGACGATGGCTGGCGCCGTCATGATGGCCCTGGCGGTGGGCATCGGTGCCTTCGGCGCGCACGGGCTCAAGGCCCGCGTCGAGCCCGCCGCCTTGGACTGGTGGGCGACCGGCGCGCAGTATCACGCCTATCATGCGCTGGGCCTGTTCGCGGTCGGCTGGATCGCGACGTGGAGCACCCACCCCAAGCTGATCAGCGCGGCCGGCATCGCGCTGCTGGTGGGCATCGTGCTGTTCTCGGGCAGCCTGTACGCGATGACCCTGACGGGCATACGCGGCCTCGGCGCCATCACGCCCATCGGCGGCACCGCCTGGATCGTCGGCTGGGTTTGCCTGGCGCTGGCCTGCCGGGCCTGATCCTCAGGGGTCGGCTTGGCGCACGGGCTCGGCCGAGGTGCGGTAGGCGTCGATGCGGTCGACCTCGAGCTGAAAGTCGCCGTCGCGCTTGTCGTAGATCATCAACCCGATGCCGGTGATGCCGCGCAGATCGAGCGCCGGTCCGCTGAGCTTTCGGCCGCGCCACTGCACGCGAAATGTGTCGAACGGCACCTCGACAGTCGCCCATTGTGAACCCGGCTGGGTCTCGAAGTCGGCCCAGTATGCGGGCTCGAAGGGCAGGCTCTTTGTCGAGATCGAGGTGAGGCGCACCGTGTAGCGCCGCCCGTCTGCGCGCACCTTGAGGCGGATGCCCGCGTAGCCTTGCAGGTCGACGTTGAGGGCGCCGCTGCGGATCGACGAGAACCCGCCGCCGTTGGTGTTGGTGCGGCCCGCGAAGCGCAAGACCCCGTCGCGCACGACGAACCCGCCTTCGCTGCGGCCGCCCATCACGCCGTCATTGACGGTCTGCCACTTCAAATCGGAGCGCGCGTCGAAGTCGGTCAGTTGCATGGCACCTCCGGGTGAGACGGCAAGGAGCGCGGCGCTGAGCGCCCAGTCGAGAAGCAGCATGGTCGAACTCCAGTCGAAGCGTCGGCTGTTCTGCGCCGAAGATTTGTTTCTTCTACGCTGAAGGCGCCCGCCCGGTTCACGGTGCGTCCGGCAGCGCGCCCGAGTACAGTGCGCGCATGGATGATGGATTCGACTGGCTTGAGAGCCTCCCGCCCGACCTGTACGCCGATCTCGATCGGCTCATGGACTTCGTCGCCGAGGGCGATCACGCGGGGGTGGACGGTCTTGTACCGGGCATCGTCGCGCGCGCCCGCCGCGACAAGAACGCCTGGGTCGAGGTCTTCGCGCGCAACTTCGAGCTGCGCAGCTTGATCTTGCACCGCGGTGACACCCGACAAGGCATGGCCAAGGCCATCGCGCTGCTCGACCGCGCCCACGAACCCGACGCCCGCGACTGCCCGCAGTCGATCTGCACGGCCCACGCGGTCTGCGCGGCGTATGGCTTTCGTGACGGGCCGGGGTTCGTCGCCGATCGCCTCGCCGTCTCGGCCGAGACGTTGGCGCGCACGAACCCGAGCCGGGTCTGCTGGGTCTGCATCTCGAACGAGCACGCCGACGCGCTGGTCGACGACGGCCGGCCGCAAGAGGCGCTCGACTTTATCGACCGGCAAAGCGCGATTCGCGTCGGCAAGGGCGCCCCGCTCGATCCTGACGACTTCGGCTTGCGGCAGGCGACGGCGCTGCTCGCGCTGGGTCGAGTGGACGACGCGCTGGCGCAGGTCGAAGCGGCGGCCTGCGACTACCGAGGCGCGAGCTGGCAGCGCGGGTGGCGGCAGCACAAGGCGCGCCTGCTGGCCGAGAAGGGTGAGCACGCCGCGGCGATCACCTTCCTGTCGAGCGCCGAAGACGTGGAGCGCGACGGCGGCTTCCAGTTGCACTTCGACACCCTACCGCTGCTGTACGAGAGCGAGGCCGTCGCCGAAGCGGACGACTTCTCCGACAACGATATTCTCACGCAGATGGTCACGCTGGGCAAAGTCGCCCTGTCGCGGGGCATCGCCCGAGCCGGTCACCTCGCGTTGCTCTGGGCGGCCGAGACGCTGATCGATTCGGGCGAGGCCCAGCTGGCCACGTGCGTGCTCGACCACGCCACAGCGGCGCTGCCCGAGCTGTGCACCCCGGCGCCGTTCAAGATCCGCGTCGACGCCCTGCAGGCCCGCATCAACGCGCGCCCAACGCCCGCCCCGAGCGCGACGCCGACCTCGCTCGACCAGGCGATCGCCACCTTCGCGGTGACGCCCAGCCCCGCGCTCGCGCTCTCCATCGCGCGCACCTGGCAGGTGTTCAACGAAGATGAGCGCGCCGGCGCCGTGCTCACCATCGCGGCCGACGCGCACCCTGACGACGAAACGCTCTTCCAGCGGCGCTGCGAGTTGCTGTTGCAGGCCGCCAACTTCGACGCGCTCGCTGCGGTGCTGCGCCGACCGCCTGCGACGATTGACGGTCCGCTGATCGCCCTGCGCGTCGAGGCCCAGGCCGCCCGTCAACGGGGCGACGTCGAGGCGCGGATCGACGCGCTGATGGCGGTGCACGTCCAGCGCCCGGCGTGGACGGCGAACGTCGCCGAGCTGGGCCAGGCCCTGTGGGGCGCGGGCCGGTTTGACGAAGCGGGGGCCGTCTGGGCGGTCGCGGCTGATGGCGAAGACCCCAATCAGTTCGACTGGTTATGCATTCAGGCCGCCACCGCGGTCGACGACTGGCGCACCGTGCGAACCCACGCGATGCGCACCGGCTTGCAGGTCGAACTCACGGATGATCCGCTCATGGGGCACTTCGGCTATGTGCACGTGACGCTGCCCGATGAGGCGCGGCCAATGCGGGCCGAGCTCATCTCGCCGGCCATCGCGCGGGTGCTGTCGTTGCGCAGCCCCGGATCGCTGCAATGGCATGGCGCCGAGGTGCTCGTCGCGCCCTGGCCGCAGAACGCAGACGCGCGAGACGACCCCGACTGGGTCGCCCTGCACACCGGGCTCATCGTCCGCATGCGCCCACCGATTCAATGCGTCGCCATCGACGGCGTCGATCCCGGCGATTCGGCGAAGGAGGCGCTCTGGTCGGCGCTCAGCGAGGCGGGCTTCGCGGTGCAGAACAGCGCCGGTGCAGACTATATGGTGGTCGATCCCGCGACCGACGCGTCGACGCAGGGCATGTATTGGCTGGTCGCGACCCTGCCCGAGCGCGCCGCCGCGTTGCTGGCGATCTGTGATGAGATCGTGGGGGCAGATGCGCCCGGGGTGGGTCTACGCGTGTGGCCTGAGCTGTTGCGGCTGCTCGAGCTCGACACCCGCGCTGATGCCCATGACGCCCTCGCCAAAGCGTGGGGCATGGTCTGAGCGCGGCG
>JBNMOZ010000091.1:0-12932 GCA_051276005.1 Bradymonadia bacterium
GATGACCTTCCACCTGCTCGACCACGTCGACGAGCTCCTGCTGATCGGTTTGCTTGGGTTCGAGCCGCCGGTGCCGCCGCCGTCGGATATCTCCGACATCCTCGAACAGGTGACCCCGTAGCGATCTTCAAAGTCGCGGTGCTCGGATTCGTTGAATCTCCGCCGCGGGACTCTCTCGCCTGGTCTTTCAAGGTCGCGGTGCTCGGATTCGTTGAATCCTCCGCCGCGGGACTCTCTCGCCTGGTCCCTCAAAGTCGCGGTGCTTGGCTGCTATTGAAGAGGGGTGAAGCGCCCCTCCGAGACCACCAACAAGAACAACGCTTGCACAGCATCGCGGTCCGACTTGCTGAAGTCGAGGCCGGCGGTGTGCCCACCCTCCCAGCGGATCCGCTGCAGGGCAGAGGTCGCGTCGAGTCCGTCGCTGGCGGCGACCGCATAGGCCTGCTTGAAGGCGTGGATCGTATCGGCGATGAGCGCATCGAGCGCGGTCGCGGGGTTGCCTGCGCGGCGCTGGAGGTTCTCGGCAAAGGCGGCGCCGCGCGCGGTCTCCACCGCAAACGGCACCGGCACCATGAGCCCTTCGGCATAGCGCCGCGCCTGCTTGAGCAGGGCAGGGCCGTACCATTCGGGTGTGCCGATCACCCAGACCTCGCGCGCATCGTTGGGCGTGCCTTTGAAGCGTGAACGCGCGCTGCGCACCCAGGTGCCCTGGGCGGCGAGGTGGCTCAGCAGTTGAGCGCCGCTGCGATCGTCCGTCGGAAGAAACAGCGTGTCGAACTTGAGTCGCTGCGCGCGCTTGGCGAGGCGAGCCCAGTTGGGCTGGGCGGGGTTCCAGGTCAACTCGCCCGCGATGGTCCCGCCGCCCGCCTTCCAACTCTCTGAGAACCAGCGGCCGAGGGTCGCGCCATAGGTGCTCTGCGGGCGCATGACCGCCGCTCGACGCCCGCCGCGCATCAGCCCGGCGCCCGCGGCCGTCCGGCCCACCAAGCTGGGCGTATGCAGCGCGCGCCAAATCGGGCCCTCGACGGCGACGGCGGCATCGCTCGAGGTCAGCATGACCAAGGGCATTCGACGGGTTGCGGCGGCCTCTGCGGCTTTCGGCGCGACCGTGCGATCGAAGAGACCGACGACCGCGAAGGTGCCCTCGCTGGCAAAATGATCGAACGCAGCGTCGAGATCTCCGGCCCGCGCACTGTCACGCACGATGATCACCGGCCCGGGACCGTTGGGGTCGTCTTCGCCGCCATTCGTCGCCTCAACGCCCGTCGCGAGGCGCTCGCCCAGGGCGCGCAGATCGCCGCTGAGTGGCACCAAAAGGCCAATGCGAGCCCGCCCGGCCGAGATCGGGATCGGCTGTGGCAGTGGGTTGTCTGGATCCGTCGCGGGTGACGGCAGGCCTTGGTGCCCGACGAAGAGTTCGGGCCACACGTCGATCATGCGCTGATCGGGCTGCCTGGTCTTCGCCACCAGGGCCTCTGCCTTGGCTTGCGCTTGAGGTGCGCGAGTGGGATCTGCCTCGGCGGCCGCTTTGTAGCGCGCCAAAGCCGTTGCCCCCTTCGCACACTCGGCCAAGCCCAACTCCGCATCCGCGCGGTCCGAACCGGTCACGCGCTGCACCAGGCGATGCGCGTCTGGCCGCACTCGATCGCAGGACCCAGCGCGCGCAGCGGCAACGCTGCCATGCAACGCGGCCGCCTGGCGTAGCTCCACCGGTGCGTTGGTGTTGGCCAGCCCCAACAGGGCTTCGGCCCCGTTTGCGGGCCTCTTGCGGGCCTCGATACGGGCCAAATAGTAGGTCACGTAGGGGCGAAGGTCGCTGTCGGCCGTCTTGAGCAGTCTCTCGAAGCGTCGCCGAGCCGGCATGATCTTGTCCGCGTCGAACGCGCGCACGGCTTCGTCGAAGTCGACCCTTTGCTGAGCGGTTCCACTCGTCGGCGTGGGCCGGTCGATTCGTCCGCCACATGCGGACAGCCCCAGCATCAGCAGCAACAACAGGCTGAACCTGCAAATATTCGGTATGTTTCGCGGGCTTATCATGGCGGTGGTGTCGCATGAGAAGCTGATCTGCGCAAGCTGAGGCCGCGCGGCTTCCCTGGCTTGTTGCCGGTCGTCGGGCGCTCAGTAACGCCTATAAATGGCGCAACCCGTGGGCCAAAGGCAGGTCAATCGGTGCTGGAATCTGCCGGAGTCAGGCGGGAAAACCTCGAAATACAAGCTGTTTGCAGAGGTCGATAGCCTTCGCGCTGCCGATCCCGAGGGCGGCAGGCGTCTGCACCCAGAAAGCACCCGAACCGACTGACCTTTTGGCTTCTCACGCCGAGCGTGTGCGCACTTTTCGGGCTAGACCGGCCCTGGTGCGCGATGCTATTCATCAACGGTAAACGAGCATGTGACGAACGACTGTGAATGGGGCCTGGATGCTGATCTGTCGGCACTGCGGATGGGAGAACCCGGCTGAGGCCACCTTCTGCACCAACTGCGGTCGAGGCTTGGTTCGTGGTCGCGTCGTAGAGTCGCCCGACACCGCGTCCGGCGGACGCTTTCGTGCGCTCGGCTCTCCCGTTGTCACCGTCCAGGCCTCCGACCCGCCTGCACCCGCCGCCCCGCCGATGCCGCGCCTACGCGCACCGGCTCAGGCGGCGTCGAAGCCTACGTTGCTCGACTTTCGCATGCCCGAGCAGATGCTCGCCGAGATCTCGCGCACACGAACGCCTCGCAAGCCGCGGTCTGACGGGAGCGAGGCCGACAGCGCGAGCGCGGCGCCGCCCATCCGGTCTGCGCTCGGGTCAAACGCGCCGCGGCCAAGCCCGATCGCCGCGCTCGACCTGGGCGGTAACGCACGGACTTCGGCGTCGACACCGCCGCCACCTCGCAACCTCCTGGGCGACATCGCCCGCGCCCTGCGAGCCGAGGACCCCCCCAAGGAGGCGTCTCTCGCCGAAACCGGCGAGTTGGTGTCGCTTTTGCCCCGCGCCGCGTTCGTCGCCGGTCGGCCCAAGGGCAACGCCGCGCGCTCAGCTGCCGCGCCGCTTGGTATGGGGACGGCGCCCAAGGCGAGCGACCCCTTCAAGGCTGTCGAGCCGCCCAAGGCGGGTGACCCCTTCGAGGCTGTCGAGCCGACCAAGGCGAGCGGCCCCGTCGAGGCGCTCGAGCCGCCCAAGGCGAGCGATTCTTTTGATGCGGTGGAGCCGCTCAAGGCGAGCGAGCCCGTTGATGCTGTTGAGCCGCCCTGGGCGCGCGACCCAGTTGAGGCTGTCGAGCCGCCCAAGACGATCGATGAAGTGGCGCTCGACGCAGACGCAGTCCTGCATCTAGATCCACCGACCATCGATCCCGGCGAGATGCTGCCGGAGTATCCGTCGATTGCGCCGGCGCCGCTGTTGCCCGCCCAAGGCGAAGTGCACTTGCTGACCCAGCGGCGCGCCACGACAAAGCCGCCCCCGGGCTTGTATGTGGACCCGCCGATGGAGGAGTTGCCTTTCTTCGAGTCCAGCGACGCCTTCAGCGAGCGACCCGCGCCCGTTGCGTCAGAGCTTGATGACGATCCCGATCTGCCCTTCGTGCTGGGGCCCGAACTCGAAGTCCAGCCCGTCGGACTCGGTGCAAATTTGCCGGGGGAGTCGGTCGACCTGCTGCCGCCCGATGGCTCGGTGGATTTCGAATTCGAAGCGCTGCAACCGCCTGGCGAGACCCTGCAGGGCATCCCCGTCGCTGCTCGCGTTGCGACCGCTGTTGTCGCGCCTGATGACGAGTTCGAGGAGTTTGCTGGCGTCATCGTGCCCGTCGATGCAAAGGCCAGCGCGGTCGATGTGCACCCCGATGGCGACGAGCCTCTTGACGAAGCCGATGTCGACTTGGTCATCGAGGATGTCGACGACGATGGCCTGCTCGACTCGGGCGACATGGAAGCCATCATCCTGACGACCCAGGCTGCACAAAGTGCCGTGCGGGCCGCGCCACCCCCAATGCCGGCTGCCGCCAGTGCACGCTTTGTGCTGCGGCCGCTGTCAGAAAGCCTCGACGACTCTCTCGTAGTCGGGGTGGGGGATGATCCGATCGATATCGGACGCCTCGTCGGGGACATCTGCTTTCAAAGCGATGCGTACCTGTCGCCGCTGCACGCTCGATTCGAGATCGTCGACGATACGCTGCAGGTGACCGATCTCGACAGCGCCAACGGCGTCTGGTTGCGGGTCCGCGGCGAAGCCGAGATCGCCGCAGGTGGCGTGTTCCTTTGCGGACAACAAATCATCCGACTCGATGTCCGTGAAAAGACACCGACGGCTGGGCCAGTAGACGGCACAGCCCGGATGGGCGCAGCGTCGAGCGGCACAGGGCTCGCGCTCGTCGTGCTCGACGTCGACGGCCAAGTCGCCACGCGGTATCGGGTCCCTGTCGGCGGCTGCCGGCTTGGGCGTCAGCTGGCCGACGTCGTCTTTACTGACGATGCCTTCATGAGCAGCACTCATGCGCTCATCCAGCCTCGCGGCTACTCTGCATTGCTGCGCGACCTCGACAGCCGCAACGGCGTCTGGTTACGTCTCGACGGTCCCCGTGACCTCAAGATCGGCGACGCGGTCATGTTCGGACGCACTGTGCTGCGCGTCGGCCAACCCAGCGGCTGACTGCACGCTGGCGGCTGTGACTGCGGTTAACCGGCGCCGAGTCGTTTGTGGTATGAGCCTGCCTGATTCCGACGCGTCCAGCGATCGGCTCTTACCGCATAATTATTGACCGATTGACCGACAAACAAGGGGGGAACGGCATGCGAATGACCCGTTTGCACGCGCCGACGCTCAAAGAAAACCCCAAGGACGCCGAAGTCGTCAGCCACAAGCTGCTGGTGCGGGGCGGGTACGTGCGCAAGCTGGCCGCCGGCATCTACGACTATCTGCCGCTCGCCAATCGGGTGCTGCGCAAGATCGAGACGATCGTGCGCGAAGAGTTGGACGCCGCCGACGCGCAAGAGGTTCGCTTGCCTGTCGTGCAGCCCAGCGCAATCTGGGAGGAGTCCGGCCGGTGGGGCCAATACGGGCCCGAGTTGCTGCGCGTCAAAGACCGCAAAGGCAACTCGTTCTGCCTCGGCCCAACGCACGAAGAGGTCATGGTCGACCTGGTCCGACGCGACGTCAACTCATGGAAGGCGCTGCCGCTGAATCTCTATCAGATTCAGGTCAAATTCCGTGACGAGATCCGGCCGCGGGCGGGCCTGATGCGCGGTCGCGAGTTCATCATGAAGGACGCATACTCCTTCGACCTCGACGATGACGCGGCGAACGCCAGCTACGATGCGATGTACGCGGCCTACGAGCGCATCTTCACGCGTTGCGGGCTCGACTTTCGAGCAGTGGAGGCCGACACCGGCGCCATTGGCGGCTCGCGCAGTCACGAATTCCAGGTCCTCGCCGACAGCGGCGAAGACGCCATTGTCAGCTGCAGCGCCTGCGACTTCGCGGCCAACGTCGAGCAGGCTCAGTTGACGGCGCCAGCGCTCGAAGCCGGCGAGCCATCCGCGGCTGCAGAGCAGGTCGCTACGCCCGGTACAAAGAGCATCGCAGCCGTCAGTGCGTTGCTCGATACGTCCGCTGAGCACATCATCAAGACCCTGATCGTCGACGCCGACGGTCAACTGCACGCGGTGCTCGTCCGCGGCGACCACCAGGTCAACCTCATCAAGGTCAAGAAGCTGCTTGGCGCGGCTCAGGTCGACTTGGCCGCCGACCTCGCCGTCTTCAAGGCGACAGGCGCCCCGGTGGGCTACATCGGACCCGTCGACTTGGTCGGGGTCGAGAGCGTCATCGCGGATCATGCCGTCGCCAACCTGCGCGACGCCGTCTGTGGGGCAAACGCCAAGGGCGCGCACCTTAAGCATGTCGACGCGGGTCGTGACTTCGAGGCCATCTACGCCGACGCTCGCATGGCCGAACAAGGCGATTCGTGTCCCCGCTGCGACGGACATCTGCGTGCGTACCGAGGCATCGAGGTTGGGCACGTGTTCTTCCTCGGTACCAAGTATTCCGAGGCGATGCGCTGCACGGTGCTCGATGAGACCGGGCGCGAGCGGCCGCTCGTCATGGGGTGCTATGGCATCGGCGTCAGCCGAGTCCTCGCCGCCGCCGTCGAGCAGAATCACGATCAGAATGGCATTGTCTGGCCCGCGAGCTTGGCGCCCTTCCAGGTCTCTGTCTTGCCCCTGCAGATGAACAAGCCCGAGGTGGTCGAAGTCGCTGAGGCCATCTATGCAGAGCTCAAGGCGGCGGGCGTCGAGGTCCTCCTCGATGACCGCAACGAGCGCGCTGGCGGCAAGTTCAAGGATGCCGACCTCGTCGGCGCGCCCTGGCGGATCGCCATTGGTGCGCGCGGGCTGAAGACCGGCGAGGTCGAGCTCAAGCCCCGCGCCGGCGGCGACAACGAATTGGTCCCATTGGCCGACGTGGTCTCGATCCTGCGCGAGCGTCTCGGGTGAGCGATCCGCGGCTGTGCCTTGCCTTGGACGGCGCTGCCGCGGCGGCACCTCTCGATTGGATCGCACGAACGAGGTCGGTCTTTGGCGTGTACAAGATCGGCCTCGAGCTCTTCTGCATCCATGGGCCCGACATTGTGGCCGCCTGCCGTAAGGCGGGTGCGCGACAGATCTTCCTCGATCTCAAGCTCCACGACATTCCGCAAACGGTCGCCAAGGCGGTCTACGCGTTGCGCGCTGTCGAGGCTGACTACTTGACGGTCCACCTCGCTGGAGGCCGCGCCATGCTCGAAGCCGCCCAATCGCAGGCCGGCCAAACACGCCTCCTGGGCGTCACCGTGCTCACCAGCCTGGCGCCCGACGATTTGCACGCAGTCGGCGTGACTGCGCTGCAAACGGCCGTAGAGCGCCGCGCAGGCCTCGCACGGGCAGTCGGCTTGACGGGGGTCGTCTGCAGCCCACTCGAAGCAGCCAGCATCAAGGGCATGGGTCTCGCGCCAGTGACGCCTGGAATTCGATGGCCCGACGCGCACGTCGACGATCAGCGGCGCACATGCGATCCGGCCGCGGCGCTCGCGGCCGGCGCAGAGCTGCTGGTCATTGGCCGCATGATCACCGCCAGCAAACAGCTTGACGCCGACCTCGAACGGGTGACCACCGCATGTCGTTAACCGCAGTCCCGGGCGTACGCGCCGTCGCAACGCTCCTGGCGCACGCGCCGAAGCGCATCGAATACGTACTCATTCACGGACGACCCGCCGGTCGCCGAGCGGAGCTTGTCGAGGCGCTCGCAGCCGCGGGTATCAAGACCCAATCGGCGCCACGGACCAAGCTCGACGGTTTGGCCGACGAGGCGGTCCACCAGGGCATCGTCGCGCTCTGTCACCCCACCGAATACGTCACCCTCGAGCGGCTCTTGGGCCCCAAGGCGCTCATCCTCGCGCTCGACGAGGTCACCGACCCGCGCAACTTTGGCGCGATGCTGCGCAGCCTCGAAGCGTTCGGGGGTACCGGTGCGCTCATCACGAGTCGACGGTGCGCCCGGCTCGGTCCGACGGTGACGAAGACCTCAGCGGGTGCCAGTGAGATCATACCGGTCGCGATGGTCACGAACCTGGGCCAAGCCCTCGACAAGGCCAAGGCCGCCGGCGTGCAAATCGTGGCGGCCGACTTCGGTGGTGTCAGCCCGATGTCCATCGATTGGCACGTCCCGACCATCCTCATCGTGGGTGCCGAGGGCAAGGGGGTGCGCCAGAGCATCCGCAAACGTGTCGATATTATCGCGAGCATCGGTATGGCGGGCCAGACAGCAAGCCTGAATGCGGCCGTCGCAACGGGCATTGCGCTGCACTGTGCATACCTCTCCCGCACGCGCTGACCCTGGTGCCTCGCGGGCCTGACCAGACTTCGTTAAAAAAAGGCCTAGCCGGGGTTGACCGAGGTCAACCACTCCCATATAAACCGCCGCACTCTGGCTTGACGGGTCGCTCCTCGGAGCGGCGCCAGATAAGACTTGTGCCGCGTCCATGCCTCTGTTAGTTTGCGCGCCGCTCTGTGTGCTGGCGTAGCTCAACTGGTAGAGCACCTGATTTGTAATCAGGGGGTTGCGGGTTCAAGTCCCATCGTCAGCTCCGAAGCCGGATAGCCAAATTTCAGTCAGCCGCGAATGTGGTTGATCGATGCAGGCAGTGTGGTTTCGAGAGGGGTGTTTCTGGTGGGGTTCCCGAGTGGCCAAAGGGAGCAGACTGTAAATCTGCCGCGTTAGCTTCGAAGGTTCAAATCCTTCCCCCACCACCATACACCCCTCGCTTGATTTGCTTTGGCAGGTCATATGCGGGAGTAGCTCAGCTGGCAGAGCGTCAGCCTTCCAAGCTGAATGTCGCGGGTTCGATCCCCGTCTCCCGCTCCATTTGCGCAAGCGTAGATGCTTCCGATGAGTGTCTACATTTGCCGGCGTAGCTCAGTTGGTAGAGCACGTCCTTGGTAAGGACGGGGTCACCGGTTCAAATCCGGTCGTCGGCTCTCTGTGTAGTTCGATTGCGGCGAAAGACGCCGCGTTAGTGATCGATGGGGTTCGAAAGCCCAGGAGTCCGGTAAGATGGCCAAGGAAAAGTTCGTTCGTAACAAGCCCCACGTCAACGTTGGCACCATTGGCCACGTCGACCATGGCAAGACGACATTGACCGCAGCGATCACCAAGGTGCTCGCTGAGGCCTCTGGTGGCGTTTTCAAGGCATTCGACGAGATCGACAACGCTCCTGAAGAGCGTGAGCGCGGCATCACGATTGCCACGGCGCACGTCGAGTACGAGACCGTTGCGCGTCATTACGCTCACGTCGACTGCCCCGGCCATGCCGACTACGTCAAGAACATGATCACTGGCGCCGCCCAGATGGACGGCGCGATCCTGGTCTGTTCGGCGGCGGACGGCCCCATGCCGCAGACTCGCGAGCACATCCTGCTCGCTCGTCAGGTCGGCGTGCCTGCCATCGTGGTCTTCCTCAACAAGTCCGACATGGTCGACGATGAGGAGCTCCTCGAGCTGGTTGAGATGGAGGTGCGTGAGCTCCTCGACCTGTACCAGTTCCCGGGCGACGACAC
Organism: Bradymonadia bacterium; assembly: GCA_051276005.1. Classification (GTDB taxonomy): domain Bacteria; phylum Myxococcota_A; class Bradymonadia; order UBA7976; family UBA1532; genus JBNMOZ01. Next base: position 9,065 of record JBNMOZ010000091.1, read on the forward strand.
TCCTGTGGTCATCGGCTCTGCGCTGCGCGCTCTCGAAGGAGACGACGAGGGCGTGGCACAGGTCATGGCCCTCATGGAGCAGGTCGACACCTACATTCCGACGCCCGAGCGTGATGTAGACCGTGCCTTCCTGATGCCCGTCGAGGACGTGTTCTCGATCTCTGGTCGCGGCACCGTCGCAACCGGTCGCATCGAGCGCGGAATCATCAACGTCGGCGAGACCATCGAGATTGTCGGCATCCGCGACAAGCAGACGACGACCGTCACCGGCGTCGAGATGTTCCGCAAGCTCCTCGACCGTGGCGAAGCGGGCGACAACGTCGGCCTGCTGCTCCGCGGCGTGAAGCGCACTGACATCGAGCGTGGGCAGGTCCTGGCGAAGCCGGGCAGCATCACCCCGCACACGACGTTCAACGCCGAGATCTACGTCCTCAAGAAGGACGAAGGCGGCCGTCACACGCCGTTCTTCAACGGCTATCGTCCGCAGTTCTACTTCCGGACGACTGACGTCACCGGCGACATCACGCTGCCCGAGGGTACCGAGATGTGCATGCCTGGCGACAACATCACGGTGGGCGTCAAGCTCATCACCCCGATCGCGATGGACGAGGGCTTGCGCTTCGCCATCCGTGAGGGTGGCCGAACTGTCGGCGCCGGCGTGGTCGCGCAGATCACCGAGTAGAACAGACAATCGACGCTCGCGGTAACCCGCGGGCGTCGAACATAACCGCACCAACCCGCCGCGCTCAGAATGAGGCAGCGGGTTCGTGCATTCGGTGGCGATAATGGGACGACGCAGCGACAGAATTAAGATTGCGCTGGACTGTGCCGGTTGTGGCCGCCGGAACTATTGGATTACGAAGAACAAGAGAACGACGCCACATTCGCTCGTTTTCAAAAAATTCTGCGCCGAATGCAATTCGCATACGACGCACCAAGAGGGAAAGTAGCTTCCTTCAGACGTCATTTTAGGGCTGTAGCACAATTGGTAGTGCACTGGTCTCCAAAACCAGCGGTTGTGGGTTCGACTCCCTCCGGCCCTGCCAAAGCCCGACACTGTGTGCCGGGCGACGTCACCTTGGGAACGCTTGATTCCGTCGGGAGATCGACATGGACGCCAGTAAACGCTTAGTCAACCTGTTCTTTGCAGCGTCGACGTTGATTGCTGTTCTGATCTTCTCGAAGCTCTCCGCCGCGATCTTCGCGACGGGCGGCTTGCGCGATCACCATCTTCTCGGCAAGCAGTTCACCACGTCGACCCTCATTGGCGCGGCAACCGCGATGGTCCTGCTCCTCTGGGCATGGCGTCATCCGCGTATTCGCCCGACGGTCAACGAGGTCTCCGACGAACTCACAAAGGTCGTCTGGCCCGACTGGGAAGAGACCCGCAACCATACCAAGGTTACGATCGTCGTTACGGCCGTCATCGCGGTGATCCTCTGGGTCTTCGACCAGGTGTTCGGCAACTTGACGAGTATGATCCTGGGCGGCTGATCCCGTTCGCATATCAACGGGTGGAGGACTTTCGTGGAACATAAGTGGTACGTCGTGCATACCTACTCCGGCTATGAAAATCGGGTGGAGTTAGCGCTCTGGGAGCGTGTGCGTCAGCACGAGGCCGAAGACCTCTTCTCCGAGGTCCTGGTTCCCCGAGAGAAGCAGGCTGAAGACAGCGAACGCCGGGGGCCGCCTCGCAAGTTCTTCCCGGGGTATATCCTGGTGAAGATGGCGCTGAACACGCAGTCCTGGCACATCGTGAACGACACGCCCCGTGTCTCCGGCTTTGTCGGTGGCGGGAAGACGCCAGGAAGCGTCCGTCCGGTACCCGATCACGAAGTCCGGCGCATCACGAATCAGATCGAAGAGGGCACCGCAAGCCCGACCCCGACGCAGCGCTTTGAAGAGGGTGAGACGGTCCGCGTAATCGACGGTCCGTTCGCAAGCTTCAATGGCACCGTCGATGAGGTCAACGCCGACAAGGCGCGCCTGCGAGTCCTGGTGAGCATCTTCGGCCGCGCCACGCCGGTCGAACTCGACTTCGCGCAGGTCGAGAAGTCCTGACGCGGTTCTGACAGCAACGCTCGGCGCACCATGCGTGCATCGAGCCCGAGGAGATAGAGACGATGGCCAAGAAGATCACCGGCTACATCAAGCTTCAGGTGCCGGCCGGCAAGGCCAACCCGTCGCCGCCCGTGGGCCCGGCCCTGGGCCAGCACGGCGTCAACATCATGCAGTTCGTGAAGGAGTTCAACGCGCGCACTGCCGACCAGGTCGGCATGGTGATCCCGGTGGTCATCACGGTGTTCGCGGACCGTTCGTTCTCCTTCATCACCAAGACGCCGCCCGCGGCCGTGCTGCTCCTCAAGGCCGCCGGCCTCGAGAGCGGATCTGGTGAGCCCAACAAGATCAAGGTCGGTACGGTCACCGAAGACCAGGTGCGCGAAATCGCCACCACCAAGATGCCTGACCTCAACACCACCAACGTCGAGGCCGCCATGCGCACCATCCGCGGGACCGCCCGCTCGATGGGCCTGCTCGTCGATAGCTGAAGGCACCCGCCCACAGCTCACATTAGCCCTCGGGAGCGCAAACGGCGCGCACTTGTACCGGGGTTACGGAGGACACCATGCCAGGTCGTGGAAGTAAGTACCGCAGCGCGGCAGCCAGCATCGATCGCAACCGCCAGTACGGTGCGATCGAAGCCATTGACGCCATCAAGGCCGCCAAGTTCGTGCGCTTCGACGAAACCGTCGAGATCGCCGTCAACCTGGGTGTCAACCCGCGGCACGCCGACCAGATGGTCCGCGGCGCCGTGGTGTTCCCCCATGGTCTCGGCAAGACGGTGCGTGTCGCAGTCTTCGCCAAGGGCGACAAAGAGATCGAGGCCCGCGAGGCCGGCGCTGACTTCGTCGGTGGTGAAGATCTCGTCAAGCGCATCAAGGACGACGGCTGGCTCGATTTCGATCGCGCCATTGCTACGCCCGACATGATGGGTCTCGTCGGTCGCATTGGTCGCATCCTCGGACCGCGCGGTCTGATGCCGAACCCGAAGGTCGGCACCGTGACGTTTGACGTCGCCCGCGCCGTCGCAGAGATGAAGGCGGGCCGCGTTGAGTTCCGCGTCGACAAGGCGGGCATCGTGCACGCACCGTTCGGCAAGCTGTCCTTCGACACGCAGAAGCTCGCCGAGAACCTCAACGCGCTCATCGAGACATTGGTCCGGCTCAAGCCGTCCACGGCCAAGGGCATCTACATGTTGTCCGCCACCATGTCGTCGACGATGAGCCCGGGCGTCAAGCTCGACACATCGGCGTTGCAGGCTGGTCTCGAGTAAAAATTCTGAAAGCGTACGCCCACATCGGCGTGCGCGACGGTGCCGGGCGACCGGCCCGAGACAGCGGGTACTTCTCAGTATAAGTCTGAAGGTCGATCCGATGGTCGATTAGAGGGCGCCCGCCGAGGCGGGGTCAGGCTGTTGTAGCCAGCACCCCCCGAGAAGCGCGAGACGTCGGTCACCTGACGTCTCGCCAACCCAGGAAAGGGGGTTAGATGGATCGGAACGAAAAAGCCGCAGTCATCGAGCGCCTTCGCACAGCGCTTGCCGACGTGCCAGCGGTCATCGTAACGGACTTCGTGGGACTGACGGTCGAAGAGACCGACGTCCTGCGCGCGAACTTTCGCGCTGCGGGAGTTCATTACGAGGTCGTAAAGAACACGTTGGTCAAGCGGGCTATCGCGGACACTCCGTTGGACGTTATGGAGCCCCTGTTCAAGGGTAACTCTGCCATCGCGTTTCATCCGGAGGATCCTGTAGCGCCTGCGAAGATCGCCTATGAGTTTGCCAAGACCAACGACAAACTGCGCATCA
>JBNMOZ010000092.1:0-12902 GCA_051276005.1 Bradymonadia bacterium
CAGCACGTCGATGAACCGACTCGGCTCACCCGCCACCCGAGCGTTGGCCCGCTCTTGCTCGCCGATCGCGCGCATCGGCCAGCGCTTCACCCGCCGGTTCCACTGCTGCACGGCCTCACGATCGTCGGGCAGCGCCGCGTCGAACGCGATGAGCAGCCGGGCCACCTCGTATGCGGCATCGTCGCGACCCAAGCGCGTGAGCAAGGCCCGCATCGCGCGCAGGTTGAGAGTGTCGAACGGGCGCTGCAACGCCAGCCAACGACGGCTCGCGAGCGCTGAGCGCTGATGATCAGGGTATCGCTCGGCGAGCGCCGCGTGTGCCGCCCGCAAGTCGGCGTCACCGGCGGCCGCCGCGATGGCCTGCTCGAGCACCGCGACGGCGTCGTCGGGGTTGCCCCCCGCGGGCACGAGGCTCTCGCTCAGAATGCGGCGCAGGCGATTGGCAGCCGGGGCCCGGTTCGCGATGCGCTGAATGGCCCCGCCGAGCACCGTGACCAGCTGGTCGGCCGCGCCTTGCTGCACACAGAGCGTCGCGAAGCGCGTGGCCGCGTCTTCGGCGTCGGGCACCACGTCGATGACTTCGGCGAGCAGCGCGGTGGCGCTCTGAAGTCGGCCGGCGTTGACCTCGATGAGCGCGATCTGCTGCTTGAAGCCAGCGCTCTGCGCCGGCTCGGTCGCGCGCTCGACCGCTTTGAGGTAGACCCGATGGGCCTGATCCGTCGCGCCCAGCGCCAGGTAAATGCGGGCCAGGCGTGGCAACGCGCTGACCTCGTCGGGGTGCTCATCGAGGATGATCTCAAGGCACTCCCCCGCCCTCTCCAGATCGCCCAGCTTCTCCTCGTAGATCGTCGCGAGGCGGTACACCACCGCGCGCCGCAGGTCGGTGTCTTCGGAGACGCCGCAGAGCGTGGCGTACACGTCAGCCGCGGCGCGCCATGCCCCGGTCTCGACCAGCAAATCGCCGAGGCGCTGCAAGATGAGCGGGGACGGCGAGGCATCCAGGGCGATGGCCCGCGACAGCAACTCGACCGCGCCTTCAAAGTCGTGTAGTCGCCGGGCGCGCACATCGACCGTCTCGATGATCTGCGCCGCGCGCTCCGCCTCATCGGTGATGGAGAAGGCGCGCTCCTCAAGGGCGTCAGCGAGGACGTCCCACCGCCCATCCCGCTCGCAGCGTCGCTTGACCGCGCTGAGCGCCGCCTCGTCATCGGGGTTGCGCGCCAACGCCTCCAGGTACACCGCCAGCGCGCCTTCGGCGTCCTCTTCCTCACGCGTGATGCCGGCGCCGACCAACAGCGTTGCCGCCGTGCGCGGGTCGAGGCTGCGTCGGCTCTCGTCTTCGGCGAGCCGCAGCACGCGCTTGCGATCGCCCAGCTTCTCATAGATTTCTCGCAGCGCGCGCATGGCCACGACCGCGTCGGGATCGAGCTGCAGCACCGCTTCGTAGCACCCCGCCGCCTCGGACAGCTGGCCGGCCCGCCGCAAGACCTCGGCCGCGTGGCTGAGCACGGTCTGGCGCTCGTTGGGCGCCTCACACATATCGAGCCGGCGCTGCAACACCATCGCGAGGCGTTCGACGTCGCCGTGCCGCGCCGCATATTGCTCAACCCAGACGACCGCCTCGACCCGGTCGGGCGCGCACGCCAACGCGGCCAGATAGTCGGCCAGCGCAGCGTCGTCAGCGTTGAGGTGGTGCGCGAAGACGCGGGCGCGCCGGCATAAAATATCGGCGCGCGAGGCCGGCGCCTGCACGACCTTGAGCAGCTGCCCATAGATGTCGGCCAGGTCTTGGCTGCGCGCTTGCTGCATATACAGGCGCTCGAGGGTCAACAACGCGGTGATGTTCTGCGGATCGAGCCGCAGCACAAGCTCGAGCGCATCGACAGCCGTCACGAACGCGACCAGATGCATCTCGCTGATGCGGGCGACCTCGAGCCAATGCTCGACCGCTTCGCTGGGCGTGGTCGCGGCCTCGGCGAGCTGCCGGTGGGTCGTCGCGAGCGCTTCGTAGTCTTCAGCCTCGGTCTGCGTGTCGATCAGGCCCTGCAACGCGCGGCGAAAGTCGGGCTGCTCGACCAGCGCTCGGCGCCAGGCGTCAGCGGCGATGTCGGGCCGCGCGAGTCGCTCCGCGTTGAGGCGCCCGAGCCGATCCAGCAGCGTCGCGCGGGCATGCGCGTCGGGCACCTGATCCACCTCGGCTGAGATCATGCGCGCCTCGCCGCGCGCATCGCCGCATTGCGAATAGAGCCGCTGGAGCGCGCGAATCGATGGCAAATGCGTCGCGTCGGTCTTCAGCGCCGATTCATACGCGATGATGGCGCCCGCGACGTCTTCAAGCTGATCGCTGCGCAGCTCACCGAGCTTGGACCAAATCGCGACCTGCTCTCGCGGCGACGTCGTCAGCGCGACTTCGGCCAAGTACAGATCGGCCAGCTCGCTCCACCGCCGCATGCGCCGCGCGATGCGACCCATCGCCTGCAACGCCGGCAGAAAGTGAGGCTCCAACGCGATCGCGCGCTCGAGATAACTGCGCGCCCGCTCCAATTGACCCAACGCCCGCTCCGCGATCTCGGCGCTGCGCACGAGCAGGTGCAGGCGACCGCGGGTGCCGTCCAGCAGCGCGAGCTCTTGCTCGTTCGCATCGAGCAGTGGCTCCCAAAGCCCCAAGCGCGCGCACAGCCGCGCCATGTTGCGGACGGCGTCGAGGTTCTTGGGATCGAGGCTGATGACACGCCGCCAGGTCGCCAGCGCCCGCTGGGGATCGTCGAGGTTGAGCGCGGCGACCTCGGCGACCCGCGACAGCACATACACCGCGCCCTCGACGTCGTCGGCGCGATCTGCCTCGCCCTCAAGCAGGTCGACGTACCCTTCCCAGTCGCCCAGACGAATCAACATGCGCGCCAGGGCCTTGCCGGCCTGTTTGAAGTCGGGATCATGATCGACCGCGCAGCGGTAGGCGGCCCCCGCGGCCCCGGGATCGTTGCGCTGCAGCTCGTGGACTTCACCAATCTTGAAGTAGCGCGCCGCCCGGGCTTGCGGGTCGGTCATCGCCATGAGCTCGGCCGTGTGCAGCGCCACGACGCCGCCCCAATCGCCGCGTTCGTCAAGCAGGCGGCCGAGCATACGCACAGCAGGTGCCCAGGTGGGCGCGTCGGCGAGCAGCGCGCGCAATGCCCGCGTCGCGCCATCCTCGTCGCCCATCTTCTCCAGGCGAATTTGCGCGAGGTGCCAAAGCAGGTCGACCCGCACTGCGGCGTCGGTCACGATCGTCGCCAGGCGCGCGAGGCCCTCAGCGGCGGCGAGCCATTGCCCGTTGCGGGTGCGCAGCTCGACCAGCAGCTCGAGGGCCATCGGCGCGCGGGCGTCTGCGAGGATCGCCTCTTCGAGCAGCGCCAACGCCCCCACGACGTCGTCGAGTTGGTCGGCGCATGTGCGCGCGAGGTCGGTCAGCAGGTGCGCCTTGGCCGGCGGCGGCAGCGTGGCCGCCAACGCCGCTGACACTTCGATGTACTCGGGCCAGGCGCCTCGCGCGCGATGAATCCGGCTGAGCAACGCCAGCGCCTCGGCTTGAGCGGGCCGCTCGGCGACCAGGGCGTCCAAGACCTGCTGGGCGCCAGACAGGTCGTCGCTGGCCAACAGCGTTTGGGCGGCGGCGAGCGTCAGACCGTCTGCCAGCAGCGGCTCCGGCTCATGACGCGCGGCCTGGGGGAGCGCAGCGCTGGCCACGTCGGGTGCATCGGCGATCGCCGCGAGCTGCGCGACGCCCCGGGCGATGTCGGGATCATCGGGCCGCAACTCAAGCGCCCGACGCGCCGCCGCCAACGCCTCGGCCGGTCGCCCGAAACGCACCAGCAGGATGTCGGCCTGATGCACGAGCAGCAGGGCTCGGCGCTCGATCGATGGGTGCACGCCCCCTTCGACCTCGGCCAGCCGAATGACCATGCCCCACCGGCCCGCCCGCGCGAAGACGCGCTGCCCGGCCTGCAAGGTTGGCAGGTGCGTTGGATCAGACAGGTAGGCGCGCTGATAGAAGCGAATCGCGTGGCGATCGTCGCCGAGGACTTGCTCGTGGATGTATCCGATTTCGTAGGCCAGCATCGCGCGGCGTCGCGGATCAAGGCTCGCCTCGATCTCACGCTCATAGGTCGACAGCGTCTCGGCGACCTGGACGCGGCGCTCTGGCGAGAGCGGCGCTTGCTCCAGGCTGCGCGGCGCGACCGTCGGCACTTCAGCGCGCGCTCGCGCGCCATCAGGGTCGGTCGCGAACCAGCCGTCTACATCATCGGGGGGGTCGGTCGCCATATCGTCAGAGCGCGCTTGTTGCGCAGATCCGCACTCCTGCCAGTCATTCGTCGGCGTGCCAATTTTGGCGGCTCGCCAATGACGCTAATCGTTTCAGGGGATAGCGTACAGGCGACTTCTAAAACAACCTCAACCCGGCCTCGGCGGCCGAGCAGGCGTCAGACGCCGGGTGGCGGGCGGACGATGATGTCTTCTTCCAACGGGATCTCGTCGTCATGGGCCATGCGCGCCATCTTCTGGCGTCTCTCGCGCCGCTTGCGACGCCAGGCGCTCACCAGCAAGAAGCCACCAAAGCCCCACAGCGCGGTGGTGCCGAAGAGGATCGGTACCCAGCCCCAGCGCGTCTCCAAGTTGCCCCGCCAGTCGCCCTCGATGCTCGCCAGCGACTTGCCGTACGCCTGGGTGACTGCCGCGTCGAGGGTCGCGCCTTCGCCCACGGACTTGAGCATCGCGCCGAACGCACGCTCATCGCCCTGGCTCATCAAGTGGCCGACGAAGTTGACCGACTGCGCGTAGGCGATGCCCACCCGCTCGCCCGCCTTGGGAAACCCCCGGGCCAGATCGTCGAGCGGCAGCAGGTTGCCCAGCGTCGCCGCCTGGGTCAGCAACCACGCGCGCTCAAGCGAGATGCCTTCGGATTGCCGGATCGCGACCCCCTCGTAGAACCAAAGCGGCAGCCGCCCAGGCGGGGCGATGCGGCCGACCGCGATATGACTGATCTCATGACGAAACGTCTCGTCGAGCTTGTCGGGCCCGCTGCCGACGTGCAGATAGATCTCGCGCGACTGCGGGTACGCCAACCCATCAGCCCAGCGCGGCGGCGCGCGACCGTGCCGGGCCTCGGCCAGCTCGAGCATGTCGTCTTCATCGCCAAACAGGCTCACCCGCGTGCGGCGAGCGTCGGCCGTGACCCCCAGCTCCTCGTAGATTCGGTCGTGGTGGGCCTCAGCCTTCTCCATCAGCGCCCGCGCATAGCCGTCCAGCCCACGCGTCCATTCGAACGCGTAATGCTCGGTGCGGCCCTCGGTGAAGGTGGGCTTGGCACCCGCCGGCGCAAAGAATACGACGAGGATCAGGAGGATGCGGCGCAGCAACGGCTACTGCTCCGCCGGCGGGGTGCTGGTGCGCGCGACGCGCTCCTGGCGCCGGCGACCGCTGGTGACAGACACCTCGGCCGCGCGCTCCTGGCGTCGGCGGCTGCTCGCCTCGGCGGCGCGCTGTGCTTGAACTCGCGCTTCAGACGCGCGCGCCGCCTCACGGTCGAGGTCTTCATGGGTCTCAACCAGCCGCCGATGCGACTCCAGGATGCCGCTGAGTTCGCCCAGCAGGCGCGCCTTCTGGCGGCGCAGCACCTGGTACTGCTCGGTCAGCTGCATCACCCGCTCCTGGCTCGAGGCGATGATCTTGTCAGCGTGCAGCTCGGCCTCGGCGCGGATCAACTCGGCCTCCTTACGGGCCGACACCTTGATCTCTTCGGTCATGCGACCGGCGGCGACCAGCGCCTCGCGCAGCTGCGATTCGTTCTGGCGATACTCTTTGAGGCTCTCGTCGCGTCCGCGCAGCTCCTCTTGCAGGTGCGTGTTCTCGCGGATCACATCCTCGAGCTCGCGCGAGACCTGCCCGAGGAACGTATAGACCTCGTTGGGATCGCACCCGCGCAGCACGAGGCGAAATTGGCGTTGGTCGACATCGAGCGGCGTGATGCTCACGCGTCCTCCAGTGCTTTGGCCGGTTGTTCCGCCAGTGCTTTTGATTGGGCAGTGGCCGCCCAGATCGCTTCGATCAGGGCCGAGCGCATGCCCCCGGCTTCCAAGGCGCGCAGCCCTTGGATTGTGGTGCCGCCGGGAGATGCCACAGCGTCCTTCAAGGTCGCTGGATGCGCCCCATCCTGAGCGAGCGCGGCGGCGCCAGCCATCGTATGTGCGGCCAAAACGAGCGCCTTCGCACGCGGCATTCCGGCCGCGACCGCCCCGTCGGCGAGGGCCTCAAGGGCGACGAACAAGAACGCCGGCGCGCTGCCAACCAGGGCGGTCCCCACATGAAAGAGGCGCTCGTCATCGAGCACCTCGGCGTGGCCGAGGGCGTCGAACAGCTTGGCGATCCGCGCGACGTCGGTCGCCTCGCCCGCACCATGCACCAGGGTCGCGCTGGCCCTGAGCCGCGCCGCGATATTGGGCATGACGCGCACCACCCGCGCCGGCGCGAGCGCCTCGACGAGCGTCGCCCGCTGCACGCCCGCGCAGACCGAGATGACGATTTGGTCGGGCCGGAAGGCCAGCGTATCGGTCGCCACCCGAATCAGATGGGGTTTGACGGCAAGCACGACGATGTCGCAGCCCGCGACGACGGCGTCGGCAGAGGCCGCCGTCACGCCAAAGCGCGCCGCGACCGCGTCGCCGATCTTGGGATCGGCGATCTGCACCTGGCCCGGCGCGATGGCAGCGGCGTCGAGCCACCCACCCAAGAGCGCCTGGCCCAGCGCACCACAGCCGATGAAGCCCAGGGTCTGGCCCTTCACGGGGGTCTCGTCGTTCGGGTTCATCTGTGGCACCTCATCCTCCTCGGGGTCCGAAAAGCGCAGTGCCGATGCGCACATGGGTCGCGCCCTCGGCGATGGCGTCGGCGAAGTCGGCCGACATGCCCATCGATCGCACCGGCAGGCTCAGCGCGTCGGCTAGAGTCCGTATCGTCTCAAAGTGTGGGCGCGGCGGCTGACCCGCGGGCGGGATGCACATGAGCCCCTGCACCGTCAGCCCGTCCACCGCGTTGAGGGCGTTGACCAGGCCGTTGACTTCGCCCGGCGCGGCCCCACCCTTCTGCGGCTCATCGCCCACGTTGACCTGCACCAGGACGTCGAGGGATCGCCCCACGTCGACCGCGCCGCGCGCGAGCGCCTCACCCACCCGCAGCCGGTCGACCGCGTGCACCATGTTGGCGTGGGCGCCGATGAACCGGGCCTTGTTGCGCTGCACGCGCCCGATGAAGTGCCAGTTGGGCGCGGGCCAGGACGGCGGGGCGGCGCTGAAGGCCTCGATCTTGGCCTTCCACTCCTGCACGTAGCTCTCGCCGAGGGGCACGAGCCCGATGCGCACCGCCTCGCGCAGCTTCGCGACGCTGTGGCCCTTGCTCACGGCGATGATGGTCGGCTCGGCGCGCCCGATGCTTGCCGTCGCGACGGCCTCTCGGACGCGGGCCGCTCGCACGGCAAGATCACCGGGAAAGGTCGAGATGCCCAGCGCCTGCAGATCGGCGCAGACCGACGCGATGGGCAGGCCGACCACGCCATCGTATGGCCCATCGATGTGCTCGACGAATCCACCCGCGCCGCTCTGGATGCCGTAAGCGCCGGCCTTGTCGAAGGGGTCGCCCGACGCGATATAGGCCCCAATCATGCTCGAATTGAGGGCCTTGAACCGCACGGATGTCGACGTATGACCCACCCGCAGATCGCCGCCAGGGCTGGTCCCTCGCGCGAGCGCCCAGGCGGTGATCACCTGGTGGGTCTGCCCGGAGAGTCGCCCCAGCATGTCGCCGGCTTCGGTCGCGTCGGCGGGCTTGCCCAAGATGTGCCCGCCGATCGTCACGACGGTGTCGCTGCCCAGCGCCCAACGCCCGTCACGGGTGCCCGCGACGGCCTTCTCTTCGGCCATTCGGCAGGCGAACGCGAGCGGCGCTTCGCCGGGGTGCGGCGTCTCGTCGAGATCGACCGGGCAGACCTCGACGGGCACGCCGACGCTCGCCATGAAGGCACGTCGCCGGGGCGAAGCAGAGGCCAGAATCAACAGATCTTTACTCATCGATGCGAGCCTAGTCTGGAACGTGCGCGAGCGGTAGTCGCCCGAAACGGGCCACCCGGCCGGCGACCCGATGCGGTCAGCTGAGCTGGGCGCGCAACACCTCGATGACCCGAGCGACCGCCTTCTGGGTGAGGCTGCCCGCCGCGTTGACCAGATCGGTCGTCAGCACCGAGTGGGGCGTGGGTCCGCCGGTCACCTTATTGTGCGCTGAGTCCGGCAGCACGATCGCCTCGAATCGATCACCCGCCATGGCCCGAATCGAGTCAAACCGCGCGCGCGGGCACATGCGATCGCCCTCGAAGCGAAGGCCAAGGATGGGCACATCGACCCGCTCGGCGACGATGGCCTTCTCTTCGGGGCTCATATGCAGCGCGCCAGTCATCAGACCCGGCAGACCCGGCTGGCTGGCCACCGCCGCGATCACGGCGGGCTCGCACACCAACGTCAGCGCGAAGTTGCCCGACATGCACATGCCAATAACCCCGATGCCCTTGCCGCCCACATCGGCGTGGGCAACCCGCGCGAGGGCCCGCAGCCATTGGGTGACCGGGCTGGCGTGGTTGCGCGCGAAGACGTGAATCTCGCGCGAGATGCACGCCCGGATGATGCCGCGCGCGATGCCGTAGGGCGTGGGCGTTCGGCTGCCGGGCTTCGCGAACAGGTCGGGCACGAAGACCGTGAACCCCGCGGCGACCAGCCAGTTGCCCAGTCGCCACAGCTCGGGGTTGATGCCGGGCATCTCGATCATCAGCAGCACGGCTGGCCCCGCACCCGCGCGGTAGACGGGGTGATGCATGCCGCCGTGCTCAAAGTCGAAACAGTCGGCGAAGACCGTGGTGTTCGCACGGGCCGGGTCGAGGATCGTCTCGAGCGCGAGGATCGGTTCAATGGGTGTCATGTGTCCAATAATAACGCGGAACCCGAATTTTTAATCCAGCCTTTTCAGGCACTTGTGAAATTAGTTCAAATTTTTCTGCGACACGGCGGCCGTGCGCCCGATGGGGAAGGTGAGCGCCACTTTCGCTGCGCCCCGAGGAGCCTGTCATGTCTGTCCGATTCTCGAAGATTGCCGCCCTGATCGCCCAAGTCGCCTTCATCTGCTGCGCCACCGCCGCGTGTGACGACGCGACCGCCCCGCCGCCCGCGGTCGCCGGAACGCTCGACCCTGGCCCGCTCGACCCTGGCCCGCTCGACCCTGGCCCGCTCGACCCGGGGCCTGTCGCCCCGTCGACCCGGGCACCGTCGCCGAACCCGCCGCACCTCATGGACGCCTCCACCCCCTCCATCGCAGCGCCGGTGATGGTCGACCCGATCACCAACGCCGCGACCTGCTTCGCCAGCCCCGAGCGCTGCAACGCGATCGACGATGATTGCGATGGCGGCATCGATGAGGGCCTGCGCAACGCCTGCGGTGAATGCGGCCCCGCGGCCGCCGAGCTGTGCAACGGCGAAGACGACGACTGCGATGGCGTCATCGACGAGGACGCGATGGGCGTGGGCGTCGACTGCACGACGGCTCTGGGCGCGTGCCGTCAAACCGGCCTGCGATCCTGCGACGATGGCGCGCTGCGCTGCGCCACGCCGGCGGTCGTCGAGCCGGTCGCTGAGCGCTGCGATGCCATCGACAATGACTGCGACGGCGTCACCGATGAGGCGCTCGCCCTGGGCGAGATCTGCGCTGTCGGTCGGGGCGCCTGCGCGGCGAGCGGCATCCTCATCTGCGACGCGCGGACGGACAGCGTCATTTGCTCCGCCGATCCCGGACCAGCTGCCCCCGATGTCTGTGACGGCGAAGACAACGACTGCGACGGCGTCACCGACGAGCAGAGCGTGATCGCTGATGCCTGCATGTCGGCGCTGGGTGCCGTCTGCCAGCGCCAAGGCGCCATGATCTGCGCCGCCGACGGTCCGGCCTGCGGCGCGCCGATGCCGACGGCAGGCGAATGCGCCCAAGCTCGGCCGACGACCGTCGACGCCAACGACCGCTTCGCCTGCGCGATCAACGCGGATGCCCAGGTCAAGTGCTGGGGCGACGTGCGCTTTTTGGGCGGCGCAGCGCTGATTGGTGACGATCGAAACGAGCTGGGTGGGCGTCTGCAGCCGATCGATCTCGCCATGCCGGTGCACAGCGTCGCCGTGGGCGGCGACTTCGGGTGCGCGCTGAGCGCCGACAGTCAGCTTAAGTGCTGGGGACAGAACGCGGCGGGCCAGCTGGGCCAGGGCGACCGGATCGCTCGCGGCGCAGACTTCAAAGACATGGCGCACGCGCTGCACAGCATCGACCTCGACATGCGCCCCGTCCAGGTCGTCGCGGGCGCCGCGTTCGCCTGCGCGCTCGATGATGTCGGTCAGGTCAAGTGCTGGGGCGACAACGTGATGGGCAGCTTGGGCCAGGGCGATCTGAGCGTGCGCGGCGATCAGCCTGACGAGATGGGCCGCGCGCTTCCGGCCGTCGATCTGGGCGACTTCGCCCCCATCAAGCTGGCCGCGGGCGACGCGCATGTGTGCGGCCTCGACGCCCAGGGCACCGTCAAGTGCTGGGGCGCCAACGACCACCAGCAGCTCGCCGTGATGGGGCGCGACAACCACCGCGGCGACGACGCCGACGAGATGGGGGCACAGCTGCCCGTCGTCGGCCTGCGCGCCAACATCGTCGACATCGCGGCGGGCCCGCGCCACACCTGCGCCGTCAGCGAGCTGGGCGCGGTGGACTGCTGGGGCGAAGGGTACGGCTTCGCGCCCGTCGGCCTGAACCTGCGTGACCATGCGGCGGTCACGGTCAATGCCGGCGCCCAGACCTGCATCCTTGATGACGCCGGCACCACGGTGTGCTGGGGGCTCATCGATGGCATCGCCCAGATCGACGATCCCGCCCTGCCCGGCACGATCCATCGCGTGGCGCTGCCTCGCCCGACCGTCGAATTGGCCACCAGCGCCGCGATGAACTGCGCCGTCGACGTCGACGGCGACCTGCGCTGCTGGGGTCGCAATGAGGTGGGGCAGCTGGGCCAGGGCGACGTGCGCGACCGCACCGCCGCCGACGTGATGGACCTGTTCCCCGTGTCGCTGGACGACCAGCAGCTTTAGCTTCGTTCAGGCTCAGGCGCCTCAGCCTCGGTGCGCGAGGCGGCTCTACCGAAGGCCCGCGGCGAGCTCGAAGGCGTCGAGCAGCGGGGTGGTGAAGTCGACGCCGCTGAAGCGCTCGGCGTCGCCCAGTCCGCCCGGACTGAACACGTTGACCTCGACGACCTTCGAGCCGATCAAGTCGAGGCCCACCAAGAACAAGCCGTCCGCCGCGAGCTGCGGGGCCACGGCCGCCGAGATGACCTCGACCCCCGGAATTTCGGTGACCAGCTCGGCGGATCCACCCCGAAACACATTGCTGCGAAAGTCGCCCTTGGGCGGCCGCCGGCGCACCGCCGCGAAGGCGCCATCGACCTTGAGCGGCACCCCGTTGACGAGCAGCACCCGCACGTCGCCATCCACCGCCTCAGGCACGTAGCCCTGCGCCATCACCGGGCCTTGCCGACACAGCACGTCGATGATCTGCGCCAGGTTATCGGCGCCGGCCTGCACCCGAAATACATCGGTGCCCCGCGTGCCTATCAGCGGCTTGAGCACCACCGGGCCCCCCGCGTCGGCCACGAAGGCGCGCAGCTGTTCAGGCCGCTGGGCGACCAGCGTCGGCGGGCGCACCGACTCGGGCAGATGATGCAGGTACAGCTTCGTCTCGGCGCGATGCAGACCCAGGGGGTGATTGAGGATCGCGACGCCCCGATCGGCCGCGATCTCCAAGATCGCCAGCGCTGCGCCATGCACGTCCGGTCGGCTGTAGCGGCCCGGGTTGGTGCGCAGCCAGACGGCGTCGCCCACCGCCAGCGTGCAAGCCGCCTCGGGGGTGTGCTGCAAAGCCCCAAGCATCGCCTCGATGGTCTTCGTCGGGGTCACCGTGCGCGCCGCCAACCGCACCTGCCCCGCGGGATCGATGCTCAACCCGTCGATGGGGCAGACCGTCACGGCGTGTCCGCGCTGCGCCAGGCGCAGGACCAGCTGAGCGGTGGTCTGCGATGGCGATAACGTGCTGACTTCATTGATAATAACATGGATCATGGGTCACCCTTGGCGACGTCCTTGAGCGCGTCGAGTCGCCCCAGGTGCAGGATGCGCGAGCCCGTCGGCGCCACCGGGTCGGTGCTCTTGCCGATCACCACGCCCCGCAGCGGCGCCGTGTATGTATGCACCGGATCGCCAAAGATGTTGGTGAGCCGGGCGATGGCCTCGCCCTCTTCGACCACTGCGCCCACGTCGGGCAGCACCGTGAGCAGCCCGCCATGCTGGGTGTACATCCACGCGCTGCTGCGGCAGACGAGGGGGTCGGGCACCTCAGCCGGCTTGCGGCGCGGGATGATCTTCTCGGCGGCCAGGACGGCGCGAATACCGGCCAGCGCGCGCCGCACGAACCGCGGCTGAAACAGCTGGGGATCGCCGATCTCGAGGGTGATCGCGTGCAGCCCCATCGCACAGGCGGCGCCGCGCAGCGTGCCGTCGGTCGGCGGGTCGTGCAGGATCACCAGCGGGCGCTGCAGCCGGGCCATGCGGGCGGTGGTCGGATCGCCCATATCGGCGCGCACATACATGCAGTTGACGCGACCCGCGCTCGCGGTGTGCAGGTCGAAGAGGAAGTCGCCCTTGCGCACGATGCGCTCGATGAACCGCGCCGCGTAGCTGTCGGCCTCGTCACCGTCGGCGCGCCCAGGCATGCGGTGGTTGAGGTCGGCCCGCTCGGTGAACATGCGTCGGCGC
>JBNMOZ010000093.1:0-12826 GCA_051276005.1 Bradymonadia bacterium
CCGGCCTGGGCGACGCCGCCCGCCCTCGATCCCGTGCCCGCGGGCACGGTCGACCACCCGTCGCTCGACCTCGCCTGGGGTGCCTTTTGGGACCAGCCCGACCGCAGCGCGGCGTTTCAGGCGGCCTGGGTGCGGCTGCTGGACACCTGCGCCGACGCCCAGGGGATCATCGGGCTGCAGGCGCTGACCGCGCCGCGCGGCGATCCGGCCCGTATCGAGGTGCTCACGGCGGCCATTCGAGCCGACGCCGAGGCGCGCTTCGGGCCGTTGCTGCTCTTCGTCGATGGCGATCACCCGGCGACGTCCGCGCCCGACGTGATCTATGCGCCGACGGCTTGGCAGGGACGCGGACCCAGCGTCGACGCGCCCGCCCTCGACCCTGAAGCCAGTGAGGCTCAGCGGCGCGGCATGCCGCTCTTCGTGCGGGGCACCGCGATCACTGCGGGCGGCCTCGCATCGGCGGAAGGACAGGGCGCCGGGTGGGCCGGCTGGCATGATGGCTTTGGGCTGGATCCGCTGGCGTTGCGCGATGAAGACGGCGTCATTGGCCCCGGAGGACCGCTCATGCGCGACCGCGTCTGGCCCGTGGTCGTCGGTGGATCGCTGCTCGGCTTTGGACCGGTCGCCGACGGCTTCAGCATGCGGTGGCGCGCCGATGGCCGCAACGCCGGGCTGAGCGTCGTCGCGGTGCCCGGCATGCTCGAACCCCAGGTTGAGCTGCTGCCCGTCGGCGTGGACGGGTTCACCGCCTACGACGCCGTCGAAGGCACGGTCTCGGCCTTCGTGCAGGGCGACGCCGGTGAGGTCGAGCTGCGTCTTCGGCCCTGATAGACGTCGAGCAGTTTCGGTGGGTGAGCGCTCGCTGGGTTAGCGCTCGATGGGCTCGGCGTCCTTGACCTCTTTGCCCAGCAACCCCTCGATCGCATCCGACGCGCTCTGTCGCACGGCGCGCCCGTCGAGGGAGTTGATGTCGGTCTGGGTCAGCTCGAGCTTGGGCGAGAACGCCTCATCATGAAACGCGTCGAGCGCTGCGAGCAGGCCGTCCTCGGCCTGCTCTTCGCTCAAGTCACCGACCAGCCCCTCACGCGCGACATGACAGCCGTACTGCTGACCGCCCACGCCCAACATGCACAGCTGCATGATGTCGTCTTCTTGGGTGACCCGCACCGTGAAGTCGAGGGGCGCGCCGCCAAACCGAGGAGATCCCTGCAGTCGCGCGACTGCCTCGGCCGCCAGCGCACCGCCAGAGTGCACAAACTTGGCGGGCAGCTTGACGCCCAGATGCCGCAGCGCGGTGGGCTGATTGCGCATGACCTCATGGAACAGTCGCTGGGCGCGGGCTGTGTCGCCGCCCCGAAACGCGGCGTCCGCCAGCCACGTCATGATGCGCCAGCGGAGCATCTGCACGCGCTTGGGCAGGCCTTCGAGGGCCTGGGTGCCCAACGCGCTCGCCTTGCCCCAATCGCCGGCGCGCCAGGCCAACTCGCCCTCGGTCGCGTCGTAGAAGCCGTTCGCCCGATCGGGGTAGTCGACATCGCGAGTGCGCGCGGCCGCGACCATCTTGAGGATCACGCCCTCGCCGAACAGATCGATCATCGCGGCCCCATACCAGGGCATCACGTCGGTGTAGTAGGGGCTGACGATGTCGACCAGCAGGCTCTCAAGCGCGCCCAGCCGAATCGCGCGGCGCTTGATCTGCCACCGCTCGACCATGAGCGACTGCATCGCGCTCCACACGTCGAGCGTGCGCCCAAATCCGCGCACGCCGGCCCGCTCGCGCAGCTGCTCGAGGCGCCCACTGACCACCGCGGCGTGCAGCACCGCGTTGCTCAACTCGATGCTCTCTTCGGACGCCGAGGTGGTGCCGGCGCGATCCGGGTGGCGCATGATCTCGTGGGTGCGATCGGCCGCCTGCTTGAACTGTCCAAGCGCATACAGCAGCTCCGCCAGGCGCCCCTTGATCGTCATCTCGTTCTGGATGCGCTGGTTGGGCTCGCGCGGCGTCTGGCGCAGCTTCTCTAACGCTGACAGCGACTTCTGAAACTCGCCCTCGGCCAGATACACCATCGTCAGCTGCGCATAGGGCGACGTGGGGCAGCTGCCGTCGGTGGCCTTGATCGCCTCTTTATCGTAGCGCTCGGCGTTCTCGAGCTCGAAGGCGCGCCGGGCGGCCAGCGCCAGGTTGGTGTTGATGATGCAGCTCTTGCCGCGCACGACCGCGTAGGCCTTGAGGCCCCATTCGTAGCTGGCCTTGCGGTTGCGCCGCTCGTCTTCGACCGCCATCAGCCCGTTATAGGCGCGCCGACGCTCCCATTCGCGCTCCGAGAAGATCAGGCGCTCGCCAATCTCGAGCGCCTCGTCGAAGCGCTGCAGCTTGAGCAGGGGCCACATCTTGTGCACCTCGCGCGGTGGCTGATAGCGCGCGTTGAAGTAATCGAGGATTGTCAGCTGTCCTTCGCGATCGTCCATGTCGCTGAGGATCCAGCTCTCGAGCTTGATCAGGCGCTTGTGCCAGAGGACGCCGATCTGGGTGTTGGGCCGATCGGACACCTCGGCCTCGAGCTCGCGCCGCACCTGCCGGACCAAGAAGAGCGCCCGGGGCAGGTTGGCTTCGAGGCGATAGAACACCTCGCACATCACGTAGCGACCGATGAACGACTTGGGGGCGATCTTGAGGATCTTCTGGGCCGCCTCGCGCGCCTCGATTTGCTTGCCCTGATCGACCAGCGTCTGCGCGGCCTTCTCGTCGGGCGTGCCCACCAGCATGGCCGGGCCCGTCGGCTGAGCGCCCAGGTCTTGAGCCAGCGCGGTGGGCGGCAGGGCGATGGCTGCGAGCAGGCTCGCCAGCGCGCCGGCAAGCACGATCGGGGCGAGGCGGGTCATCGACGCAGCGAGCCCCGCGAGAGCGCCTCGATCGGGCCGCGCAGGCAGTCGCGCACGACGTCGATCGCGTCGCCCGCGCCGGGCACCAGCGACAGGCGGTGGTGGAAGATGTTGGGCGCGAGCGCCTCGATGTCTTCGGGCGCCACGAAGTCGCGGCCATGCAGCATCGCGCGGGTCTGCAGCGCGGGAATGGCCAGCACCAGCGACCGGGTCGAGACGCCCTGGACGCAGCGCTTGTCGTCGCGCAACGCCTGGGCGATGTCGACCAGGCAGCCATGAATCGCGGGGTCGACGACCACCTGAGTGCGCAGCACGCTGCGCGACTCGACGACGTCGTCGCGGGTCACGGTCGGCAGGTCGCAGGCGGCGCGGGGCTTGCCCCAGCTGGCCAACACCTCAAGCTCCGCGGCGCGGGCGATATGCGCCATCTTGATCTTGAACAAGAACCGGTCGAGCTGGGCGAGGGGCAGGGGGTAGGTGCCCACCGAATCGAGCGGGTTTTGCGTCGCGAGCACGAAGAACAGCTCGTCGAGGGAGTGGCTCTCGTTGTCGACGGTGACCTGCTTTTCGGCCATGCACTCCAGCAGCGCCGACTGCACCTTGGGCGAGGTGCGGTTGATCTCGTCGACGAGCAACACATAGGTGAAGACCGGGCCCTGCCGGAAGTGAAACCCGCTGGTGCCGGTGTCGAAGATCATCACGCCGGTGATGTCGCCGGGCAGCATATCGGGGGTGAACTGCACGCGACGAAACGTGGGGAGTGATCCCTCGCGCTTGTCGACGATGCTCCGGCCGAGCGCCTTGGCGAGCGTGGTCTTGCCCGAGCCCGGATAGTCTTCAAGCAGCACGTGGCCGTCGCCAAAGAGCGAGATGAGCACCAACTCGATGACGTCGTCGCGACCCATGACGTCGTACTGCATGCGCGCGCGAATACGCTCGGCGATGGCGCGCGCCGCGGTGAGATCGGTGACGGCGCCGGGGGCGGCGGGGGCAGACTGCTCAAACATGGGTGGGGGTCCAGTCGGTCAACGCGTGAAAATCCATCCGATGGGGTTCAAGGCGCCCAGCAGCCTGCGATGCCAGGGCAAGGCGGCCCGCAGCTCGGTGCGCACGGCGGCGCTCAGGGCGCGCCAGTCGGCGTCGGCACCGGCGCCGTATGCAGCGCGCAGGTGCGCAAGCGTCAGGGCTTTGAGGCTGGGGGTCGTCTCGGCGAGGCGCGCCGCGAAGCGTTCGCGGGTCTCACCAAATGCGCGCCGCTCGCCGACGTCGGCGAAGCGATCGAGGGTCGCCCGCAGGGCATAGCGATGGTTGCGGCCGGCGAGCAGAATGCGCGCGAGCTTGAGCAGGTAGGCGAGCAGCAACAGGCTCGCGAGCAGCAACGCGAAGGCCCAAACGATCGCCGCCCAGGGCATCTCGAACGGCTCCGTGTTCGGATCGGCCATCTTGCCGGCCGACTTATCATCGCGGGCCAGCTCGCCCAGCATGCTCTCCAACGATCGGCTGACGACCGTCTGCGGCACCTCGTCGCTCTTCTCGGGGTAGATGTCGAAGGTGACCCAGCCGACGCCGTCGACGTGGATCTCGGGCCAGGCGTGGGCGCGATCGGCCATGATGAGCACCGTCGAGCCGCCCCCCTGCAGCCGCGTATCGACGGCATATCCGATGGCGACGCGCGCCGCGATCCCGACGCTACGAAACAGGTGCGCGGCGCTGTGCGCGAAGTGCACACAGTATCCGTTCATGTCGCCGAAGAGGAACGCCGCGGTCGGGTCGTCGTCGTTGGAGTAGGTCTTCTTGCGGGTGTAGAAGCCGTTCTTCTCGAGGTGGCGCTTGATCAGCAGCGCCTTCATCAGATCCTCGCCCATGAACCGCGGATCGATGTCGCGCAGGATCTCCTCGGCCAAGGCCTCATAGCGGGGATCGTCTGGCCGCGCTAGGTAGTGCTCACGCTGCTCGGGCGTCCACCCCGCGCCCACCGACGCGCGCCCGATCAGGCGGCTATTTGAGGACTGCGCGGGCACCAATGAGACGGCGCTGTAGGCCGCGACGAAGCGGCGTGGATCCGGGTTCTGGCGGGGGCCGATGGACAGGGAGTTCGTCAGCGCGAACGGCTGCGGGTGGTCGACCAAGAGGTACATCGACGTCGGGACTCTCTTGTGAAAGTCCGGGTTTTGCACCGGCGCCGCCGTCAGCTCGGTGTCGCTGGGGAAGGTCGTGATGACGTCGGTATCGAACTGCGGATCGGACTCGGCGACCAAGTGATGACCGTCGTACTTCGAGAGCACCTGCTGTCGGAAATAGAGGATCCCCGTCGGTGGCTCATAGGTCGCGTGGAACACCGAGACGGCGACCGGGTTGGGCGGCGGAGGCGAGTTGCCACCCCCATTGCCGTCTCCATTACCGTTGCCGCTGCCCTCGCCGCCCTTGCCCTTGCCCTCGCCGTCCTTGCCCTTGCCCTCGCCGTCCTTGCCCTGGCCGCCGCCCTTGTCGCCCTTGCCGTCTTTGTTGCCCTTCTTGTTCTGCTCTTTCTTGGTCAAGCCCACGCCGCCGGTGTGCACGTCGAGCGGGATGTGCACGTCTTTGATGAGCGCGTAGACGCCCCAGCCCACGAGCAGCAGGGTCGCGAGGCTGGTGATGAGCTTGGTGATGCGATCGGCTTCGAG
Source organism: Bradymonadia bacterium (assembly GCA_051276005.1). Taxonomy (GTDB): domain Bacteria; phylum Myxococcota_A; class Bradymonadia; order UBA7976; family UBA1532; genus JBNMOZ01. Next base: position 5,547 of record JBNMOZ010000093.1, read on the forward strand.
CAGCATCAGCACCGACAGCGCGGCGACGACAGCGCCCAGGCCGCGCAGCAACACCTGTGGATCGAGCCCGTTGGCGAACACCCAATCGCTGAAGAAGCGCGGCTGATCGAGAGACAAGTTGCGGTGCTCGGCGAAGGTGTAGACCACCGCGCCGATGACGAACGCGGCCTCGAAGACCGAGAACAGGCGGGCGCGCCCGGTGAGCCCGCGCAGCAAGAAGACCACCGCGAAGCTGAGCATGGCGAAGAAGATGATGTCGGCGCCGACGAGCGTTGGCTTGGGCGGGATGCCCATCCAAACGCCGGTGGAGTCGAGCAGCCACTCGCTCAAGCCCCAAGAGAGGCCAACGAGCGCCAGGAAGACGAGCAGCAAGGCGCCGGCGCGCAGCTTGGGCACCAGCCAGGCGGCCGCAAGGGCACCCAGCGGCGCGGCGATCATCGCGCTCATCTGAGCGCTGCCCGACGCGAGCTGGCGCAGATACAGCCAGACCGCGACCACGTACAGCACGCTCTTCAGCGCGATCAGCGGCAGCGTCTCTCGCCGCGGTGCGGCCCGCTGATCTCGATAGCTGACGGGTTTGCGGGAGGACGCGCTCATGCCCGCATCCGATCAATTTGCAGGGGCGCGATGGCTTCGCCGGTCGGGCGATGCACCACATGCACCGGGCCGCCGAGGCTCGCGAGCCGATCGTACAGCGCCGGCAGGTGACTGAGGCCCGATTGCTGGGCGTTGGGGTCGGTGACGAACCACCGGCGCACCCGGCCCTTGGGCTGCAGGTCGAGCGTGCCGTCGACGGCGAGCACCAGGGTGGGCGGCGCCGGCAATGACTGCGAGATCGCGATCACCTGGTCGACCCACGGCCCGTCTTCGCCGGGGACGAAGAAGACGCAGTTGCCGAGCTCGGAGCGATCGTGTCGACGCAACAAGTCGGGCAGGCCTTCGCCGCCGGTCTCGCGATGCTGCGCTGAGTCGATGATGTGCTCGATGGCCTGGCCCTCGTCGGTCGCGGGTTCGCTGACGCCATCGGCTGAGAACCGGAAGTCGGCGCCCAACAATCCCTGCTCGACGAAGAGGCGCGCGGCCGAGGCGGTGGGCTCGTCGGCGTCGCCGGCCACAAAGTACGCGACGGCGCTGGGTTGAGGCGCGATGGCCCGCTCTGGCACGCGCACCAGCAGCCGCCGACTGCGCGCGTACACGCGCCACAAGATCATGCGCACCGGATCGCCAGGGGCGTAGCGTCGCATCTCGATGCGATCACCCTCAACCTTGCCCGCCGGGTGCGCGTAGCCCTCGCCCGAGGCATGCCGCAGCGCGATGGCGAGGCTGGCGCGGCAAGGGGCCGGCGCCACCCGCAGGTTGGCCGTCGTGCGCAGGGTGAAGCCCACCGACGCCAGGCCGAAGATGTCGCGCAGCGCGAACTCGCGCTCGACCATGGAGAAGCGGCCACGCTCATCGATGACGACCCGCTCATCGGCGCGGCCTTCGACCTGTACGAGCGTGACGCGGGCCGCGGTCGGGTCGACCCAGCGCAGGTGCACTTTGACCATCGGCCACCAGCGAAAGCTGAGCATGCGCATGCCCGTGCGCAGCTCGGTGCCGGCGTCCATGTCGCCTTCAACGTGCTGGCGCGCGGCTTTGCGGACCGACGCGAAGAGCACGATGCCGGCGATCGCGGTGACCAAGACCGATGCAGCGACGACGGCGAGCATGACGAGGGCGGCGGATTGAATGACGAAGTCGGCACGATCGCGGCCGTATTCAACCCAGACCCAGGCCGCGAACGCGGTCGTCAACAGCCCCGCGAGGCTGAACGGGATGACGCGCCAGAGGCCTCGCATGAAGCGGGCCACGGCAGCGAGCGGAGCGATGACGGATCGTCGTGCCTTCAAGTTTCAGCGCTACCAGAGGGTCGATCGTTGCCAAGCGGTCGGGTCGTAAACGGTACGCGGCTCACGGTCGACTCGTCAATCTGCGGCCCCGAATTCGAGGGTCGCGTCGCCCACATAGGTGCGGACGGCGTCAAGGTCGCTCTCGGCACGCGCTACGATGGCGATGCTGAGCGTGCGCGCGTCGTTGTTCAAGGCGATGTCTACGAGCGTTTCGCCCGCCTCGACCACGTCGGCCGAAACGTGCCGCACCCCATCCACCAGCACGAGACCGATGATCGGCGCCGGGCTGAGGTTGCCGAATCGCAGCGTCAATCTCCGCGGGCTCTGGCCTTGGGCTTCGCGAATGACGCTCAAATCGAAGGTCAGGCCCGTGTTGGGGCGCAGCTCGATGAGCGTGTGTTCGGGCGCGGCGTAGTCGGGTCGACCGTTGATGGGCTGCCAGGCTGGGGACGGGCCCTTCGCGAGCGGATCCCCCACATGGGCTTCGGCGACTTCGGGGCTGAAATCGAAGGTCGAGCCCGCGCTGTCGATGGGCGTGAGGCCCTCTTCGGACGGGCTGAATGCGCCGTCGAGCGCCGGGCTGCCCGCCGGCTGAAAGCCCCCCGAGGCCAGCTCGCCGTCCAGGCGAATTGACTGCGCGCCCTGTCCGGGCCGCGTCCCGTCGCCGCCCACGGCCAGATCGGCCAGGTCGAGCCGCAAGGGGGGCACCTCGTCAACGCGCCCATCGCAGTCATTGTCGAGGCCATCGAGCACTTCGGGTGCGGCCATGCGCGACGCCGTACATCGCCGCCGGCCCCCCACGCAGAGCAGTTGGCCCTCGCCACAAATGCCGAGCAGCTGGGTGTCGCATAGCCCGCGATCGGCGTCCTCGTCGACGGCGCCATCGCAGTCCTCGTCTTCACCGTCGCAGCGATCGAATTCGGCGGGGGCTTCAACGGCCACGCACATCTCGCCGGCGCCCCCGCAGACGGTGCGGCCCTTCTCGCAGCGCCCCGGTCGGTCGGTCGTGCATTCGCGGCTGGGCGGGTTGTCGACGACCCCGTCACAATCGGCGTCGAGCCCATCACAGGCCTCGACGCCCGGCCCCACGGCGCCCTGACAGATGCCGTACGTACCGTCAACGCAGAGCTGGCGCCCTCTGCGGCACACGCCTAAGTCGCTGCCGCAGTCGCGGTTGTCGCCGGGCATGCAATTGCAGCCTTCGTCGACGGTGCCGTCACAATCATTATCGGCCTGATCGCAGCGGCGCTCTGTGACTTCGTAGGGTGGGCGCGCTTGGGTATATTCACAGGTGCCGTAGCCGGCCGCGCCCAGGCAAGGGCGCCTCGAGGCCGCGCACACACCCGATTGGAGCGGGCAGGCGCGCAGGGGCACCTCTTCGTCGGTCTGGCCGTCGCCGTCGTCGTCGGTCCCGTTGCAGACCTCCGCCGCGGCGCTCGCGTCGATGGTGGCGTCGGGCGCCGCGTCGAGCGGGCGGGCGTCGGGCAGAGGTGTCGTTGAGTCACGCAACCCAACGTCTGCGATGGGTTGATACGTGGCGGTGGCGGGGAACTCGGCGACACAGCCCCAGCCGGTGAGGGCCAGGGCGGTCAGCAGCGAGATGCGCGAGACCAAACTACGCGACGCAGAGTGGCGGCGCAGGCGAGCAGCGATGGGCGACGTGTTCAGCACGCGCGCACGCTACTCCAACCGGGCGGGCTACTCCATGGGATCGACGGTGAAGATGCCGATGTCGAGCCAGTCGTCGGTGCGGCTCATGGTGCCTTCGAAGATCTTGTCCTGCCACTGGTTGTTGAGCCAGTGCTGTACGCGGGCCTTGATCTTGGTGTCTTGCGAGGGGCCACAGAAGACGTGAGCGCGCACGCAGAAGCGGCCGGACTCGCCGGGGTTGAGCACGAAGACCTCGGGGCCACGGCCCTGGTTGTCGACGACGGTCATCTTGCCGTAGCTCGACGCGCCGCGCTCGCCGGCGTTGTAGCTGCCCTGGTAGGTGACCTCTTCGTCGAAGTCCCAGACGTACAGGTCGACGTCGACGTTGTCCTGGTCCCACATGAGGGTGACGGTCATCGGAAACTCGGTGACCGCGCAGGGCGTGTCGATCTTGACCAGCTCGCTCTCGTTGCCGCTCTCGCTGATCTTGTCGATGTCCAGCTGGTAGCGCTCGACGCCACCGCTGAGGAACCAAGCCTGGAAGTCGCCATCATTGCTGGTGATGACGCCGTTGTTCAGGCTGACTTCGACGTCGATCACCTTAGCGACCTGGCTGTCATCGCAGTCACTCTGGCCCTGTTGGATGCGCACATAGGCCTTGGTCGCGCTCGGGTCGGAGTAGGTGCCGCGGATGTGAATCTTGCCGCCGTTGCGCACGAGTTGATTGTCGGCGTCGATGAGCGCTTCGCTCGAGCTGGCGTCGGCGAGCACGTTGCCGGTCTCGTCTTCGATGATGAACGACGTCCACTGGCCCACGACCGCGGGCTCGTCGGGCACGACCGGCGGCACGAGCTCTTCCTCGATCGGATCCTCGCCGGGATCGACCTTCTCGCCCGGGCCGTCGACCGCGCCGTTATCCGGCGGCACCTCGATGGTGAAGTTGGCGCGGAAGGCCAGTGACGTGCCCAGCAGGCTGTCTTCGCTGTTGGAGTTGGTGATGATCGGCTGCAAGGCGCTCGCGAGGCTCACGGTGCCGTCGTTGAGGTCCATGCCCGCGATGGACTTCGAGTTGCCGCCCTTCGTGGCGACCGCGATCAACGCGTCGGCGGGCAGGCCCTCGATGAAGAAGCGGCCGCTCGAGTCGGTGATGCCCTCGCCGGCGAGGCGGTCAGAGCGACCCTCTTCACCGTCGAGGCGTTCGATGTTGACGCGGGCTCGGTAGCTGCTGGCGCTCAGGGCGTTGCCGCTGACGTTCTCGCGGCTCATGAATTCGAGGTTGCGTGAGAAAGCATAGACGCGAACCTGGGCGCCGGCGACCGGCTGTCCTTGGGGATCGCGGACGACGCCGTCCATGCTGGCGAGGTCATCGGTGAGGCCGCAAGCCGGCAGGGCGAGCGCGGCGAGGGCGAGAAGGGTGAGCGTAGACGCGAGCGTCGAGCGCATGATGAATGCCTCCAAAGCGAGTGCTGCGAAGTGGCGATGCATGTCGCCGTTTCAACAGGGTTATCATGTGAACCGAGCGATGCGCACTCGACGCGATGATCGGCCGTCCATTCAGGACTTTGTGCGACTCAGGCGTAAGATATCCCTATAGCTCACAAGGCTCTCGTCGAGCGCCCCGCTTCGCTCTCAATCGACGCGAACGACGCTGACGCCCTCGACGCGCTCGGGCCCGATGTCGGCCAGCAGGAAGTGCCGACCGATGCCGTCGAGGCGCTCGGGCAGGGCGCCGCCACCGCCCGAGATCCAGGCGTCGACGCCCGCGTTTGAGTAGCTGTACAGCGAGTGCACATGCCCGTAGACGGCGGCGTCGACCCGGCCCCGCGCGAGCAGCGTGAACATCTTCGCGGCCTCGCGCCGACTGCGCCAGCCACCATTGCGGCCGCCCTCGGGGTCGATCGGTGGCACATGCGTCATGAACAAATGGACCGCGTCGCTCGCGTCGGCCAGCCAGCCCTTCAGCCAGCCATAGACGACCGGATCGACGGTCGCGGCGCTGGAGTCGGCGAAGGTGAAGAACGCGCCCTTGAAGCGAAACTGAAAGCTGCCCCGCCCAAACGCGTCACGCCAGGCGGCCTCATCGGCGCCACGCTCATGATTGCCCGGCGTCGCATAGAGCGGCACGTTGAGCGCCTCGAGGCGCGCTTGAAACTCGGCGAGCTCATCGGGGGTGCCGGTGTTGACCAGATCGCCCGACGACACGACGAAGCGGATTGTCGGATCGCGATTCATGACGGCGTAGATGTCGCCGACCTCGGGCAGCGCCGACTGCACGTCGCTCATCAGCGCCACCCGAAACGCGCTGACCTCATCGGCGTCTGGCGAGGCGATGCGCAGCGTGCTCGGGCCGGCGGGCACCGCGACCTGCCAGCGACGCACCGTCGGCAGGTCGGCCTCATCGGCCGGCGTCACCGCGTCGTCATCAACGGTCAGCACCGCGTCGACGAGCGTGTTGCGCACCGTCAGCTCGAGCGTCGTGGCGGCGGGGGCGTTGAGATCGATCGTCAGCGCCGGCGCTTGGGCCCACAGCGCGACGACGAAGCCGTCGTCGCGGGTCTCGAGCTCTCGAAAGGTCGCCAGGCCGTCGCGCACGGTCAGCTCAAGGCCGTCGATCTCGGTGCGACCCACTTCGCGATCGAGCTGGGCGCGATCAAGACCAGGGCGCAGGCACCCGGTCAGGAGAGTCAGTAGAATCAAACAAGCGCGCGTCTTCATGGTGCCCCCTGCCAACGTCTTCATGGTGCCGCCCGCCAGCGCGCGCTGATGCCCAGCACATGCGCCGACCCCACCGCGTAATCTGCCGCGATGCCCCAGTCGTCTGTGAACATCCACCCGCCGCGCACGCCCACCGAGCCGATAGCGCCCACCCCGATGCCGTCCAACCCCAGCCCCTGGGCGAAGGAGTCGCGGCGGTGGTCGTAGTGTAAGACCACCTCGCCCCGGCCCAAGTACATGCCGTACCCGAAGCGAAAGAGCATCTGATCGAAGACGTCCTCGGCGAACTCAAGCCCCGGCACGTCGTAGTCGTACATCTCGATGGCCCAGCCGACGCCGCCTTCGACGAAGGTGCCGCTGAGCGTCGCCATGGCGTCGCCCAGGTCGTAGCGCCCGCCGAGCTCGCCTTCGACGGTCAAGAACGCGAAGCCCTCGGTGCCGTGCTCATGCCACCCGAGCCCAAAGCGGCCGTCGAGGTGGCTGCCGCCTTGCGCCGCGCCGAGCAGTCGCCATCGCGTGGCTTGGCGGACGCGCCAGTTGGCGTCGTCGAGGGCGATCCACGCCTCCGCGTCCAGCCCCAGCGCTCCCATCTGGCTGTCGACGCCCAGCACCGCAAAGTGCCGATAGGCAAACTGAGGATCGTAGATGTAGCGATGCCCGAGTTGGATCGCGACGGCCGTACGCGGGAAGAACGATTTGCCCTGCAACAGGCCGCTGGATCCGGCGATGTCGGCCAGCCAGCTCGTCGTGAACAGCCCAACGCCGGCGCCCAGGAACAGAATATTCGGCCCCGCGATGCGCCGGGACGCGCCCGTGCCCGCCAGCAGCACGGTGCCGCCAAAGATCATGCCCAGGCTGACGCCCTCGATGAGGAGCAGCTCGACCGCCGCCTCGGTGTCTCCGGCGACCAGATGTCCCAGGCCATGCACCAACAGGCCTGGACCCGCGGCGAGCGTGGCGGGCAGCCAGCCGGGATCGAAGTCGGGCGGCGGCGCGGGGGGCGGGGCAGCGGCGAGGAGCAGAGCG
>JBNMOZ010000094.1:0-12699 GCA_051276005.1 Bradymonadia bacterium
GCATGTCGGTGGCCCTCGCCGAGCAATGCGCGTTTCGCCTCGAAGAGCTGATCCCCCAGCTGCCCAGCGTGAAGGTGCCGCCCGCGTTCAAGAACAACGCCGACTACATGCGCCACCTGACCTACGCTGGCGCTGTCGAGCGCTGGGGCAAACCGTTTACCCAAGAGCAGATCGCTCAGCTCGAACGCGAGCTGACGCTGATCGCCACCAAAGGGCTCGACGGCTATTTTCTGATCATGTGGGAGATCGTCAACTTCGCGCGCAGCCAAGACATCTTGGTGCAGGCCCGGGGCTCGGCCGCCAACTCGGCGGTGTGTTACTGCCTGGGCATCACCGCGGTCGATCCGCTGCGCTTCTCGCTCATGTTTGAGCGGTTCTTGTCTGAAGCCCGCGACGGCTACCCCGACATCGACCTCGACATCGCGCACACCCGCCGCGAAGAGGTCATCCAGTGGGTGTACCGCCGCTATGGTCGAGCGCACGCGGCGATGGTCTGCGAGCACATCTGCTTTCGCAGCCGCAGCGCCGCCCGCAACGCCGCCCGCGCCCTGGGGTTCAGCGCCGATGAAGGCGGGCGCATCGCCGAGCAGGTCGGCCGCGACAGCCCCTTTGACGACGCGAGCATTCAGGCGGCCGGCTTCGATCCCACCGCGCCGCGCCTGGTGGCGCTCAAGGCCGTGGTCGAGGGCCTGCGCGGGCTGCCGCGGCACCGCTCGATTCACGTGGGCGGCTTCGTGCTCAGCACCCAGCCCATCGGCGAGATCGTGCCCGTCGAGCCCGCCGCGATGCACAACCGCACCATCATCCAATGGGACAAGGACGACCTCGACGCGGCCGGCCTGCCCAAGTTCGATCTGCTGGGTTTGGGCATGCTCAGCGCCCTCGCCGAAGGGCTGCAGCTGATCCGCAGCCGGCACCTGCCCAAGGCGTTCATGTACAACCTGCCCGAGGACGGCGGGGTCTACGACATGATCGCCCAGGCCGACACGGTGGGCGTGTTTCAGATCGAGAGCCGCGCGCAGATGAACAGCCTGCCGCGCACCCGCCCCCGCACCCTGTACGAGCTGGCGATCCAGGTGGCCCTCATTCGCCCCGGCCCGCTGCAGGGCGGCATGGTGCACCCCTATATTCGGCGCAAGCGGGGCGAAGAGGCGGTCGAGTTCTTCCACCCCGTCGTCGAGCCGATCTTGGGGCGCACGCTGGGGGTGCCGCTGTTTCAGGAGCAGGCGATGCAGCTCGCGGTGGCCATCGCCGGGTTCACCGCCATCGAGGCCGACGCGCTGCGCCGCGCCATGGGTGGGCAGCGGCATCGCAACAAACTCGATCTGCTGCTCGACAAGCTGCGCCGGGGCATGAAAACCAAGGGCGTCAACCCCGACTACATCGAGCGAATCATCAAGCAGATTCATGGGTTCAGCAACTTCGGCTTCCCCGAGAGCCACTCGATCTCCTTCGCGCTGATCGTCTACGCGTCGTGCTGGATCAAGCATCGCTTTCCGGCAGAGTTTCTGTGCTCGCTGCTCAACGCCCAGCCGCTGGGCTTCTACTCGCCGGCGGCGCTGATCCACGACGCGCAACGCCATAAGGTCGAGGTGCGCCCGCCCTGCCTCAAGCACAGCGATTGGCGCACGCTGATGGAGGACGGCCCCCAGACGCTTGGCCCGCAGACGTACGGCGCGGTCCGTCTGGGTCTGCGGCTGGTCAAGGGGCTGGGGCACGGGGCGCAGAAGGCGTTGCAGGCCGCCCGCGAGCAGGGCCCATTTCGCACCGCCGAGGACGCCGTGCGCCGCTCGAAGTTGGCCAGCAAGGCGCTGGTGACCCTGGCCGAGGCGGGGGCCTTCGACGCGTTCATCACCCCGCGGCGCCAGGCGATTTGGCAGGTGCTCCGGCTGGCGCGCCACACCCAGTACGAGCTGCCGTTGGGCCTGCCCACCGAGGTCGCAGTGCAGCTGCCCGCCCAGGCGCCCATCGACCAGACCCGCGCCGACTACCGCACCATGGGCCTGACCACCAACCGCCACCCGGTGTGCTACCTGCGTGAACAGTTCGACGCCCGCGGGGTGACGTGCGCCGATCAGCTGCTGGGCTTGTCGAACAAGCGCTGGGTGCGGGTGGCCGGCCAGGTCAACACTCGACAGCGGCCCGGCTCGGCGAAGGGCTTCTTCTTTTTGACCCTCGAAGACGAGACGGGCTTCGTGAACATCATCGTGCGGCCCAAGACCTACCTGGCCCATCGGCGGGTGCTGGTGCGCTCAGCGTTCCTCTACGTCGAGGGGGTGCTGGGGCTCGAGCAGGGCGTCGCCAACGTGCAGGGGCGGGTGTTCGAAGAGGTCATCTTCCGCGACATGGAGTCGCCGCGATCGCATGACTTCCGCTAGGTGAGCAAGAAACTGCACACCTGACTGATCAATCCGGTCGCGGCGTGACATCTTCTCGCTGATGGCCATCGACGCTGACCTCTTTGAAGCCTGCCGCGCGGGACAACCCTTCGCTTGGCGACAGCTGTATCGCGCATACGCGTCGAAGGTCTTTCGCTGGGCCGTCATGCGCGGTTTGCGCCCGGCCCAGGCCGAAGATGCCGCCCAAGACGTGCTCGCCACGGCGCATCGCCGCATCGAGAGCTGCCGCGCCCCCCAGGCGTTCGACGCGTGGCTCTATCAGATCACCCGCAAGATCGTGGCGAACCATCGCCGCCGCGCGTGGTGGCGCCGAGTGATCCCGGTGGCCGAGGTGCCCGAGCGCGCCTTCGATGGGCCCAGCACCGAGTTGGAGTTGTCCGTGCGCGCATGCCTCAAACAGCTGCCCGACGCCCAGGCCGAGGTGATCTTCCTCTCGGACGTCGAGGGGCACACCCGCGTCGAGATCGCGGCCATGCTCAACATCGCCGCGGGCACCGTCGCCAGCCGACTCCGCCTGGGGCGGGCCGCCTTTCGCGCGGCGTGGACCGCCGATCAGCCCGATCCCGACCTGGGCGGCATCAAGACTGCCGACCCACAGCCCACCCCAGTGAAGGACGCACGATGAGCGATCCCAACGACGCCCCTCACACCGTCCTGACGCAGCTGCGCGACGCCCGCGCGCCCGCGGCCACCGAGCAGCGCATCATCGACGGCGCCATGGGCCGCGCGATGGCCCCCAAGCGCCGTCTGTTCGCGCCCGTGTTCATCGCCGCGGCCACCGCTGCAGCCGCCGTCTGGTTTGTCACCCGACCCGCGCCAGTCGTCGACGCGCCGATCCCGACGCCCGAGTCGGTCGCGATGGTCAGCAGCCAGGCGCCGACGAGCGACCCACCCCGAGTCAGCCATCACATGACCCACGGCAAAGGCGCGGTCTTCCAGGTCGAGCAGCCCTCGCCGCGGCAGACCGAGGTGCAGCTGACGGCGGGTGAGGCCAGCTTCCAGGTCGACCCTCTGCCGCCCGGCGGCGTCTTCGCGGTGCAGACCCCCCACGCGCGGGTCGAGGTCGTCGGCACGGCGTTCAAGATCAACGTGGCCGATGGCTGCTCGCTCGTCACGGTCACCGAAGGCCGCGTGCGGGTGCGCCAGGGCGAGGCGGTGCACTTCGTCTCGGCCGGCGAAGCCCATCGCGCCTGCCCGAGCGCTGTCGCAGGTGAAGGCTGGGTGCAGTCGGGCCTCGCGCACCTGGTCGCGGGCAACACCCAGGCAGGTGTGGCCGAGCTGCAGCGCTACGTCGGCGCCTATCCGCGAGGCACGCTGGCCGAAGAGGCGCTGTTTCACCTGGCGCTCGCGGCGCAGCGCGCGGGCGATACCGACGCGCTCGACGCGGCGCGCATGCGGTACTTGAAGGCGTTCCCCAAGGGGGCCCGCGCGGACCAAGTGCGCGATCTGTAGGGACAAGACCACCGGTGCCGCCATCAGTGCATTGATCCCGCCCCCCGTTTGCCCCGATCATCCTGCCGTGATCACGAATGCCGATTCAAAAGAGATCCTTGGGGGGACCATGCGACGATCGATTGTCATCAGCGCCATCTGTGCGCTGGCGTTCTTGGGCTGTGACGATGAAGACACCAGCGGCGCCGACAGCGGCACCGTGGTCGATGGCGGCGGCGAGGGTGGCCAGGGCGGCGAAGGCGCGGCGGGCGGCGACGGCGGTCAGGGCGGCGCGGGCGGCATGGGCGGCGAGGGCGGCGGCGAGCCGGAACCCTGCGTCGACGAGCCGCGCCCAACCTGCTGCTCCGAGAACGGCCGCACCTTCACCGGCCAATGCGACCTCATCGACGGCGCCTGCAATTGCGCCTGCCCCGCCGACGCCACCGATGGCGCCTGTGACGACGATCCCTGTCGCTTCGTCGGCAACCCCGAGTGCTGCTTGGACGACGACACCGTGCGCGGCGAGTGTCGCGCCTCTGGCAACCAGTGCATCTGTGAGTGCCCCGACGACGCGTTCCAGGGCGCCTGCAACAACCCCTGCGAGGCGGTCGATCCCGAGGTGTGCTGTGTCAACGGCATGAACGTTGAGCAGACCTGCGAAGCCGACGGCGAGGTCTGCCTGTGCGCTTGCCCCGACGGCGGCGCGCTCGGCGCGTGTGTCGCCGACGCCTGCGAAGACGTCAGCCCGCCAGCTTGCTGCGTTGATGGCGTCGATGGTGAGGGTGACTGCGAAGACATCGACGGCGAGTGCATTTGCGCCTGCCCCGAGGGCTCTGTGGACGGCATCTGCGTCGAGGAGAACCCCTGCAACCTGGTCGATCCCGGCCCGTGCTGCCTGGATGGCGAGCAGGGCTTCGCCGACTGCCAGCCGGTCGACGGCGAGTGCATCTGCGCCTGCCCCGAGGGCGCCACGCCCGAGTTCTGCGACGACGTGCCCATGTGCGGCAACCCCGACGCTGATCCGGCCTGCAACCGGGACTTCGATGAGCAGGCCTGCGCCGACGCAGACGGCGACTACGGTCCCCAAGGGCGTGCTGGCCAGTTGGCCTGCGCCTGCCGCACCGGTGACGGCGGCTGCGGCTGCAACACGAGCTCTTGCGAAGGCAACTGCATGGCGCCCCTGGGCGACGCCGGCTGCGACGGCCTCGAAGCGGGGGAGTGCAGCGAGTTTCGCACCACGTTTGGCTGCTTCTGCGTGTTCCAGGACGATGGCTCGGCCGTCGGCCTCTGCGTCGACTGACCTCCCAGACTGCTTGCTCGCCTGCCGAATGTGATATGGCAGGGGCATGAAGACGCTCACCACCGACGCCGCCCGCCTCGATGTGCAGGTCAAGCGCGGCTTCGCGCTCAGCAACAACAAGGCCCGCAACGCGATCCACACCGGCAAGATCTTCGTCGACGACGTGCGCGTCACCGACATCGGTCAGCAGGTGCCCGCAGGCGCTCAGCTTCGCCTCGAGGTCAACGCGCCCAACCCCGTGCGCAACGAGCCGCAGGGCGTGCGCATGCTGTTCCGCGACGACTACATCCTGGTCCTCGACAAGCCGTCCGGCCTGTTGTCGTCGCCCTTGCCCAATGACGATGAGCCGTCCGCGCTGACCGCGGCGCAGTCGCTCTGCAAGGGGCCGCGGCGTCCCAAGATCGTGCACCGCCTCGACCGCGACACGTCGGGCCTGCTCGTCTTCGCCCGGGGCACCGTCGCTGCGCGCCAGCTTCAAGAGTCGATCAAGTCGCGCACGATGCACCGCACATACGCCTGCGTGACCGACGGCACGCCCGTCGAGTCGACCGGCATGATCACCAGCATGCTGGTGCGCGATCGCGGGGATGGCCGCCGAGGATCCCGCGAGAGCTCGTTGCGGGTGCGGCCCATCAATCAGCCGGCCCCCGGTCCACAGCCGGGCAGCGGTCGTCTGGCCGTCACGCGCTACGAGATCGTCGCTCAGAAGGGGTCGAGCTGCGCCCTTGAGGTGCGGCTGGGTACCGGGCGGACCCATCAAATTCGCATCCACCTGGCCGAGATTCGCTGCCCGCTGCTGGGCGAGCGCGTCTATGAGCGCGTGGGCGGCGCCCCTCGCCAGGCGCTGCACGCGATGCGCTTGGCGTTCCCGCATCCGGCGACCGGCAAGCCGCTGAGCTTCAGGAGCCCGTGGCCGGTCGATCTGGCTGATATGCCGATCCTGGGCCCGGATTGGCAGGACTGAGACCGCCGCCCTCGACCTCGGACAGACCACCCGTCAGCGCCCCGCCCGCGGGCGGCGACAACAAGCCACGCCGCTCTGACTGAATCCGCGCGCTCAGCGCCGCGAGCGACTGGGCCGTATGTTCGAGGTGTGCGCGCCCACGCCGCATCTCGCGTCGCCCATCGCTCGTCGGTGATCCATGAATCGCGCAGCGCCGCAGCCTAACCCGCCCCCTCCCCGCACGCCATCGAAGCGGCAATCTCACGCCGATGTGATTCGATATGCAATCGCGTGCAATGCCCTGCGTCCCTGGCTCGGGTACGGTCCTTAATTGGGGTTTGAGAATCGCACCTATCGCCTGACTTGAAGGATCCATGCTCTCCGACGAAGACCTGCACGCCCTGTTTGTCCGCGCCCGCGACGCGGGTCTGATGGAGTTTGAGGCCCGGCGACGCGCCTTGCTGGCGCTGCCGGCGGTCATCCGCGACGGCTTGCCAGAGGCGTCGGTGCCGATCGCGCAGCTCAAGTCTGACCTGCGGGTGCTCAACGACTGGCCCACGCTCAGCGGGTACCCACCTCTCATCATGCGCTGGCTCGCCCAGGCCATCGCGACGACCGCGCCCAGCGTCCGCGAGGCGCTGCGCGCGATGCTCATCTTCGAGGGATACGGCGATCTGGCGGCGTCGATCGCGGTGGGTGCCCCGTGCGGCCTCGATGCGCAACCCGACCTCGTGCCGCATCGCAGCGGGACCCTCATCATCTATGCCCGAGACGACGTCCACGCTGCGCGCCAACTGGGCGCGCAGCTGCGCAGACGGTTGGGCCAGGATGCCGGCCATGACGCCCAGCGGGTGGATGTCTCTGAGGTCGGCTGCCTTCAACCCGGCGACATCTGGGCGATCCACGCCAAGGCGGCGCTGATCGAATTCGAGAGCGTCCTCTTGTGCATTGGCGCGTACATGCCGCCGAGCGCCCACGTCGATCCGATGCTCTCGCAGGCCCATTGTCGACTCATCCCCATCCTGCTGCCGCACGCGGACCTGACCACACTGCCCGCATGTGCAAGCGACCGAACGCGCTTCGAGCTGCCCGAAGACCCTCGACACCAAGGCCCTTGGATCGACGCCATCGTTGAGCTGATCGAACGGCCAGTAGCGCTCCGCTCGGGCGTCGCCTGGGCCGGCAGCAATCCCTACCGCGGCCTGCGCGCTTTCGAGCCTCGGGACGTCGACCAGTTCTTCGGGCGTGGTGCCGACACCGCGCACCTCGTTGACCGCGTGCGTCAAAGCCTCGTCGAGGAGCGCCGGCTACTGACGATCGTCGGCGCCTCGGGATCAGGCGCGTCCTCCCTGGTCAAGGCGGGCTTGGTGCCTGCCTTGCGAAGGCATGGACTCGGCGATGGGCGCGATTGGAGCGTGCTTATGCTGCGCGACGCCGACGCGCCGTTGCAGGCGCTGGCCGCGCAGACGCTCGACATCATCGGGGCCGATCCCGCAGAGAGCTTCGAGGCCGACATGCTCGACGAGCCGGGCACGCTGCACGCTCAGGTTGCCCGCCGGGTGGGCGATGAGCGGCTGCTGATCGTGGTCGATCAGGTCGAAGAGATCCTCGCGCAGCTGCGCATCGCTCAACAGAGCGACGACCTGGCATATGTCGAATCTTGTCGGGCGTTCTTCGCCAACCTGATGCACGCAGCGCAGTCCCCTCAAGGGCCGGTCACGGTGCTGCTGACCGTGCGCGCCGACCATCTGCACCGTCTCCTGACCCTCGACGTCGCGCTCAACGACATCATCAGCGGTGGGCAAATTTTGTTGCCGTCGATGCGAGCCGACGCGTTGCAGGTGGCCATCGAACGGCCCGCGCAACTCGCGGGGCGGGCCTTCGAGGCGGGCGTGGTGCCCCGATTGGTCGCCGAAGCGCGCGCGCGTCCGGGGCGACTGTCCGCGCTGCAGCTCGCCCTGGATCGACTCTGGCGCGAGGCCCCCGGCGATCTGCTCGACGCCAACACCGCGCGCCGCGTGGCCACCCTCGAGACTGTCATCACTCGGCACGCTCAAGAGGGCGAGCAGGCGGTCGCGCGGGCGCTGCCTGCGCTCGACATATCGGCGCACCTTCCGCTGCTCTTCGCGCGCTTGGTCCGCCTCGATAACGGCGCGCCCGATACCCGACGCCGAGCGCGCCGTCGAGCGCTTGGACCGCCCCTCGTGCTGGGCGAGATCGCCGACCGCCTCGTCGAGCACGGCCTGCTCACCGCGAGCGGCGACGGTCGCTACCTAGAGGTCGAGTTGGCGCATGAGTCGTTGCTGCGCGGCTGGCCAAGCTTGCGCGCCTGGGCTGACGCCGAAGACACGCGGATGCGCTTTGGCAAAGAGGTCGCGCGCGCCGCGCATGCCTGGCAGGCCGCTGGCCAGAGCACGGATGCGCTCTGGCATGGCGCGCGCGCACAGCTGCTGATCAACTCACACGACGAGATGCCAACGGTCAGCCCGCCGACCGACGCTTTTCGCGCGGCGGTGCGGCGCGCCTATGTTGGCCGCCGCCGCGTGTCGATCGCCGCGGGTGTCGCGATTGGCGCAGCGATCCTGGGCGCGCTGACGCTGTGGGGCTGACCGCCGGCGTCAGACCGCGATCGGCGCGCGAATGGCCGGGTGGTGCTGGTAGTCGGCCAAGGTGACGTGCTCGAAGCGGAAGTCATCGATGTCCGTCACGCTGGGGTCGAGCACGAGCGTCGGCAGCGGCTTGGGCGCCCGCGCCAACTGGGTGCGCACCTGATCGACATGATTGAGATAGATATGCGCGTCGCCCAGCGTGTGCACGAGCTCGCCGGGCTGCAGATCGCACACCTGGGCGATCATCTGCACCAGCAGCGCATAGCTCGCGATGTTGAACGGCACCCCCAAGAACAAGTCGCCGCTGCGCTGATAGAGCGGGCAGCTCAAGCGACCGTGGGCCACGTAGAACTGAAACATCAGGTGGCAGGGCGGCAGGTTCATCTGCGGCACGTCGCCCACGTTCCAGGCCGTGACGAGCATGCGCCGCGACTCTGGCGTCGTCTTGATCTGGTCGATCACCTGGGCGATCTGATCGATGACGCGCCCGTCGGCCGTCTCCCAGGCCCGCCACTGCTTGCCGTAGATCGGCCCCAGTTCACCCGCATCGTCGGCCCAAGCGTCCCAAATACGCACCCGATTCTCTTTGAGATACGCGATGTTGGTCGAGCCCTTCAAGAACCAGATGAGCTCGTGCACCAGGCTGCGCATGAAGAGCTTCTTGGTGGTGACCGCGGGGAAGCCCTGGCTCAGGTCGAAGCGCATTTGCCGCCCAAAGACGCTCAGCGTGCCCGTGCCGGTGCGATCACCGCGCTGCACGCCGGTGTCGAGCACGTCCTGGAGGAGGTCGAGATAGACTTGTTCCGGATGCGGCTGCTCGGAATGCGGCTTGAGATCGGGCATGGCGACGGGCCTCCTTGTGGGCGGGATGGCGCCCCCATATCATCCGCCCGGAGTGCCGCAGACAAGTGGCAAGGAGACCGGCTCATGCAGACCCCCAAGATCCAACGCATCACCGTCATCGGCGCGGGCACGATGGGCCACGGCATCGCCGGGCAAGCCGCGCTCTGCGGATACACCGTGATCCTCAACGACCTCGACGCCAGCCGGACAGACGCCGGCATCGCGGGCATCGCCAAGAGCTGGGCGAAGGGCGTCGCCCGCGGCAAGATCACCGCCGACGCCGTCGAAGAGGCTCAGACCCGCCTGAGCACCAGCACCGATCTGGAGGCCGCCGTCGCCGAGGCCGATCTGGTCATCGAAGCGGTGCCCGAGATCCTTGAGCTCAAGCGCAGCCTGTTCGCCCGTGTCGACGCCGCCGCGCCCGCGCACGCGCTGCTCGCCACCAACACCAGCAGCCTGCCGATCACCGAGATCGCCGCCGCCACCGGCCGACCCGACAAGGTCATCGGCATGCACTTCTTCAACCCGGTCGCGGTGATGAAGCTGCTTGAGCTGGTCAAGGGCGAGTTCACCAGCGACGCCACGGTGCAGGCGGCCCAGGCGCTGGGCGTCAAGCTGCGCAAGGAGTGCATCGCCGTCATCGACGCGCCGGGCTTCGCGACCAGCCGCCTGGGCATCTGCCTGGGCAACGAGGCGATGCGCATGTTCGAAGAGGGCGTCGCGTCGGCTGAAGACATCGACAAGGCCATGACCCTGGGCTACCGCCACCCGATCGGGCCGCTGGCGCTGACGGATCTGGTGGGCCTCGACGTGCGCCTGGCCATCAGCGAGCACCTATATCGCGAGCTGGGCACCGACACGTTTCGTCCGCCGCGCATCCTCAAGCGCATGGTGCGGGCGGGCAAGCTGGGCCGAAAGTCGGGCCAGGGCTTCTACAGCTACGAGACGCCGCAGCGATGAGTGACGACCTGATCCCATTGGCGAAGCCGGTCTTCGAAGACGACGACTTCGAGGCGCTGCGCGGCCCGCTCTTGAGCGGCTGGGTGGTGCAGGGCCCCAACGTCAAAGCCTTCGAGGACGCGTTCGCGACCTACACCGGCGCGGCGCATGCCATCGCCTGCACGTCGGCGACGAGCGCGCTGCACCTGGCGATGGTCGCGCTGGGCGTGGGGCCCGGCGACGAGGTCATCGTGCCGGCCTTCACCTGGGTCGCCACCGCCAACGCCGTCGTCTACTGCGGCGCCACCCCCGTCTTCGCCGACATCGAGCTGGCCACCTACAACATCGATCCCGCCGACGTGGCGCGCAAGATCACGCCGAAGACCAAGGCCATCGTGCCGGTGCACCTGTTCGGCCTGCCCGCCGACATGGACGCGTTGGCGGCCTTTGGGCTGCCGATGGTCGAAGACGCCGCCTGCGGGCTCGACGCGCGCATCGGCACCCAGCATGTGGGCACGTTCGGCGAGCTGGCGTGCTTCAGCTTCCACCCGCGCAAGGCGGTGACCACCGGCGAAGGCGGCATGCTGACCACCGCCAGCCCCGCCCATGACAGCCTGTTGCGCGGGCTGCGCAGCCACGGCGGCGTCGCCCCGACCGACGGCCGCGCGCCGTTCTTGATGGCCGACTTTCCGCACCTGGGCTTCAACTACCGCATGACCGATCTGCAGGGCGCCCTGGGGCACACGCAGATGGGCAAGGCGGCCCGGCTGTATGCCGCGCGCAGCCAGCGAGCGGCGCGCTACCTCGACCGGCTGCAGGGGATCGACGGGCTGATCTTGCCGAGCACGCCGGACGGCATGACCCACGGGTGGCAGTCGTTCATCTGCCGCATGCCTGAGGGCCGCGACGCGATGATGCAGCGGCTGATCGACGCGAACATCCAGACCCGGCCGGGCACCCACGCGGTGCATGCGCTGGGCTGGTATCGCGAAAATATGGGCACGCAGATCGAAGACTGCCCCACCGCCTGGGCGGCCGATCAGACGAGCTTCGCGATCCCGCTGTTCCCGACGATGACCGACGCCCAGCAGGATCGCGTGATCGCGGTGCTGCGCGGGTGATGCACGCTCGGCGCACCTTTGAAGGCCTGGGCACCGACACGGTCGTCGCCTACTCGATCGACGGCGGGCGCCTGGCCATCGCCGGCGGCGAGGGCAGAGCCCGTATCGTCGATGTTCGATCGAAGGCCGTCATCACCCAGATCGAGGTCGCCGGTAAGTCGGCAGGGCGCACCATCCGATGGCATGCCTTCTCGCCCGACGGATGCAGCTACGCCGTCAGCTGTCAGCGGGGGATCTTCGTCTATGACGTGGGCACGGGAGACCGGCGCGCGCGCATCAGGGTCGGCCGCGGCGAGGGCGCGAGCAGCGTGCCCTTCGCCATCACGCCCGACGGCGAGATGCTCTATGTGCCCGACGGCGATGGCCTGCGCGCCTTCGACCTCAACGGCCGGGCGCGTGGGCGAATAGTCGTCGACGGCGCGGGCGACTGCAGCGACCTGGCGATGATGCCCGATGGCCGGTTGCTGTATGCCGGCACGGTCGCTTCGGTTCGAGACCGACTCATCGTGATCGATCCCGATGCCGACGCGGGTCGCGATGTTGAGCGCATCGTCATGCCGTCAGCCGTCCGCCCCTGCGCGCTCACCGACGGCACAATCCTGCTCTTCTGTGAAGCCTTCGGCGTGATCCGACTCGGCGCCGACCTGGCCGAGATCGAGCGCCGCTCTTGGGCCGATATGCGGTTGCCGCATGCCTTCAAGCCCGCGCAGTGCCAAGCGTCTGCCGACGGTCGCTGGCTGGGGTTCAACACCGAGACGCCCAACGCGAACGTGCTGCGCGACAGCCGAATGGACCTGCCCCCGCGCATGTGGTTGGCGCTGTATCGCTGGTCGACCGGCGAGCGGACGGGCCAGCCGCGATGGGGCGCGGAGGGCTATTGCTTTCGCGCCGATGGTGGGCAGTTCGCGGGGTTGGATGCCAACGACGCCGGCGACCCCAACGTGCGCATGTTCAAGCTCTAACGGTCGAGTCAGCGACCCGGGACCACGTCGACGACGCCCTCGGGCAGCAGCGCGCCCACCCAATTGCCCTGCACGAACAAGCCACTGCCACCCGTCGGCGCTGCGTTGCGCGCGCGGAACCCCAGCGCGTTGGCGACCACGTACACTCGACC
>JBNMOZ010000095.1:0-12685 GCA_051276005.1 Bradymonadia bacterium
GCCGCGCCTGCAGCTGATCAACGCCGTTTTGGCGCATCGCCGGGCCTGGGGCCAGGTGCATCACGCGGGGCCAACGGTCTACTACACATCGAAGACGGGCCTCGCCGAGGCCGAGCGAAGTGGCCTGCTCGAATAGCCCACTCGCACAGCCCACGCCCCGCTCACGCCCCGATCCGCACCGTGATGCGCTTCCCCATCCACGCGCACCGCCAGCCCTCGCGCCTTGAGTCCCCGAACCAGCGCCTCGACCCTGCCCTTCGCCCCATCGATCGCCCCGCACGCGCCGTTCGGCCGCGATGCCCATGCGCCAAACTGCTGACACGGCTGGCGGATCTTTTGTATCGCCACCGATGCCAAAACCGCCACGCGCTCGACCTGCATCCGGGGTCTCGCGGGGCCCGTTCTTCTACGGGCAACCTGCGATTTGGGCCGGCATCTCATGCACGCACCCCCAACCCGCGCTCCTTTGCCGGATCGCCCGCTCGGAGATGCTGATGCGTCCCTCCTCTGCCCTGGCCTCTGCCCTGGCCACCGCCACCCTGACCGGCATCTTCGCGTTCTCTTTAGGGGGCTGCGCGACCGTCGCGCCCGGTGAACGCGGCATCAAACGGACCCTGGGCGACCTGGACACCGTGGTCTATCCGCCCGGTGTCGTCTGGCATAACTTCTTCGTCACCACCGTCGTCCGCCTGCCGGTGCGCACCCAGAACCTCGAGGTCAGGCTCAACCTGCCCAGCCGTGAAGGCCTGACGGTGCAGTCTGAGATCTCGATCCTGTATCGCATTCGGCCCGACGCCGTGCCCGCCCTGCTCGAGACCGTCGGCGAGTCCTATGAGCGCACGCTCGTGCTGCCCACGTTCCGCTCGGCCGCGGCCGACGTCTCGTCGCGACACAACGCCAAAGAGATGCACAGCAAAGAGCGCAAGGCCATCGAAGACGAGATCGCGGCCCGACTGCGCGAAGAGCTCACGCCCCGTGGCTTCGACATCGAGCGCGTCCTGCTCAAGTCGATCTCGCTGCCGGCCGGCCTGTCGGCGGCCATCGAAGAGAAGCTCGCCGCCGAACAAGAGGCCCAGCGCATGGCCTTCGTGCTCGATCGGGAGCGCCGCGAAGCCGAGCGCCGTGTGGTCGAGGCCGAGGGCATCCGCGACGCACAGCTGATCATCGACGGCGGCCTGACGCCGATGCTCATCCAGTACCGCTCGCTCGAGGCCTTCCTCGCCCTGGCCAAGAGCCCCAACGCCAAGGTGATCATCACCGATGGCCGCGCGCCCCTGCTGCTGGGCATCGACGAAGCGGGCGTGGTTGCCCCACCGACACCCGGCAAGACGTCGAAGAGGCCGAACGCAGCCGCTGAACGCTGAGGCCTTCAACCGCCGCCCGCCAGCCCGTGCCCGCCAGCGCAAGCGTCTTCACCCGGCAGGCTGCGCGCAGCCGCCCAATCCTTCCCCGAGGCGCCGACATGCGCCATCCTGCGCATCGACCGCCTGGGAGCCCTCACATGATCGACGCGCTGAGACTGTTCGAGACGCCTTTATACGTGCTTGATCTGCCCGATATGACCGACTTGAACGCGCAGGTGCTGGCGTGGCTGCCCGGCCGACGCGCGGCCGATCAGGGCATTCAACGCTCCAACAGCGGCGGTTGGCACTCCACGCCCGACCTCACCGTCGCCGACGATCCGGTGTGCAAGGCGTTGATGAACCGCCTGGTGATGGTCAGCCGCGAGACGCTGCGCGGGCACTACCAGCGCGCGGGCGTCACGGTGAACACCCTGTCGCTGTCGGTGCAGGCCTGGGCCATGGTGCTTGAGCAGAATGACTACGTGACCCCGCACGATCACGCGGGCGCGCATTGGTCGGCGGTGTATTACGTCGACGCGGGCGATGACCCAGCCGAGGGGCTGGCGGGCAACATCGCGTTCTCACATCCGGTGACCGGGCTGCCACAGATCCCGGGGCTGCCGACCGATCCGACCGAGTTCTCACTGCAACCCAAGGCCGGAATCCTGGTCATGTTTCCCGCGTGGCTGCGCCATTACGTGCATCCGTATCGCGGCAAGCGCCCCCGGGTCGCGGTGTCACTCAACATCACCCTACGCGCGACCTGATCAGCGCTGCGTGCGCGTCACGGTGAGCGCCTGGCCGTCGAACGTCACGCTGATGCGGCGCTTGACCGGCGCCATGACGCCGCCAGGGCCGCCGCGTGGCTCGGGCACGCTCTGGTAATCGATCTGCAAGATGCCGTCGGCCCAGCGCGCCTCGGTGTCGGCCCGCGGCGCATCGGCGTACGCATCCCAGAACCCGGGAAAGTCGTCACCGAAGAGGCGGGTGTCTTCGAGAAAACGGGCCACCTGCGCAGCGGGCGGCCGCCGCTTGGGCAGCCCCGCCTGCCGCAGCGCCGCGCCACGCGCCTGCGGCGTCCACGCCCAGACCAACGCCCCATCGAGCGCAAAGGCCGTCGCGCGGTGCAGCGGCCCCGCCGCCTCTTCAGACCAGCGCACCTGCATCCAATACGGCATGCCGACGTGTACGGGGGCGATCTCAATGCGCTTGAGCGGCGCCTTGGACCAATCGACGAAGTAGTCGACGGCCGACTGTATCGGCGCCTGCCAATCGGCCGAGGGCACGTCGCGCGTCACCTTGGGCTGCATCACATCATCCTTCTGCGTACGGGTGCAGCCAGCCATCAGGCCGCCTGCCAAGAACACAGCCGCGATCGCGAAGATTCGGCGCGTTATGGCCACGGACGAATGTCTCCTGCGTTCGGATCGCGCTCCAAGTCGCTCTGGCCAGGGACAGCCGCGGCTGCGCCTTCTGCGCCTTCTGCGCCTTCTGCGCCTTGTGCGCCGGCCGCGTCGGCGCCCGCGCCGCTGCTGTCGTCTTCAAGGCCCAGCTCTTCGGGGCTGGCGGCTTCAAGGCTCGCGAAGAACGTCGCCGGCACGTTGCT
The DNA here is from genome assembly GCA_051276005.1 of Bradymonadia bacterium. Taxonomy (GTDB): domain Bacteria; phylum Myxococcota_A; class Bradymonadia; order UBA7976; family UBA1532; genus JBNMOZ01. The sequence goes on from JBNMOZ010000095.1 coordinate 2,950, forward strand.
GCCGATGGCCGCGGGCAGGCTGCCGCCGGTATACTTGGCGGTATAGATCTCGGCGAACATCTCTTTGTACGAGCTCAGCGAGTACCAGCTGACGCGGCTGTCATAGGCCGCCCGGTCGTAGCTGACCCAGTCGTCGGTCCACCGCGTCGAGTAGAAGGTCACCCGGGTCGCGCCGGCGCTGATGCCGTGGGGGAACTGGTAGTTGCCGTCGGGCAGGTTGTTCTTGAGCGTATCGACGGTGCGCACCAGCAGGTTGCTGCCCAGCGTCGCGTGGGCCCGCAACGCCTGGATGCCCCGGATCTTCGATCCGAAGTGATCGGCCGGATCGTCGCCGTCAACGCTCTCGCCCTCAGCGATGTCGGTCAAGAACTCGCGGATGTCATCCCCATCGATCGCGAGCTGCGGGGTGCCGGGTAGACCCAGCTGATACTCGGTGTCATCCATCGCCGAGGTGAAGTCCAGCATGCGGGCGTAGTCTTCGGCGCCGCCGTCGGTCTTCCAGTCGGCGTAGGTCTTGGTCCAGTTGTCGGGGGTCGTGCTGTAGCCGTCGCGGTTGAGGGTGCGCGCGCCCACCGAGTGACCAAACTCATGGGTGATGTGGTTCTCGAAGTAGCTCAACGAGCGGGGCGCGCCGGGTGAGAGCGGGCCCGTCTGCGGGGTGTTGACCGCGCCGGGCGTGCCCCATTGATCGCCGACCACCCCCGTGTCGGGTGTGCCCGTTGGGGTCGCGCCCCCGCCGCCGCCGGGCTGACTGGTCGACCGCATCACGATCGTGTTCTCGGTGCCGAAGTAATACGAGGTACCCAGCGCGTTATAGCCCGGCGCCGCCATGGTCTTGCCGTCGGCGTCGACGTAGTGGTCGGCTGCGAACACCGGGCTGACGAAGTGGGTGAAGTACGGGCACATGATGACCATGCTGGCCGTGTTGATGTGGTTGCGCGGAATTTGGCCCATCTGGCCAAAGTACAGGTCCATGGCCTGGCTGTTGGGATCCACCGCAACCCAGCGCTTCTCATGGGTCGTGAACGTGCCCCAGGTGCGCACGATGTCGTCGCCAACGCGCCCCAGCTTCGCCGTGTACAGGCAGTCCCAGGTCGCATACTTGTCGGCCAGATCGATGCCCGTCCCCAACCCATAGAGCGCGAGCAGCGATGCCGCCTGGGCGTCGTCGGCGAGCGGATGATCGCAGGCGCCCACCAGCCAATGATAGCCGCCCGGGGTGGCGATGAGGCCCGCGCGCAGACCGTCGGTCAACGCCGGATCGGCGGCCATGCTCAGCAGCAGCGCCCCGTTGCCATGGTGCTTGAAGCTCGCGGCCCAGCCCGGAAAGTCGACCACGGCCACGATGGTGGCGCGCAGCTGTATCTCATCGCGCGCGATCCAGCCCGCGAAGGCTGCGCAGGTGATGGTGGCCGCGGTGAAGTCGGCGGGCGTGGTGACCAGCGGCGCGAAGAGGACCACCGGATCGCCCTCGGGGTGCAACGCCACGACGATGGCCATCGCGTCTTCGCTCTCGGCGATCACCTTCTGCTCGGCGGGCGTGGCCGTCGTCAGCAGCGCCTCGCACATCTCGGCGGTGAGCACCGCGGCGGCGTGCAAGGCGATGAGCGTCTGCACCAGATCGAGCCGCAGCCCTTGCGCCACGTCGAGGGCGACCGCGTCGCCGCCATACAGCAGGCACGCCCCGATGACGCTGCCCTGCAGCTCGATGTCGTCGTTGATCGCGGTGGCCTGGGTCTCGGCCAGGGCGCTCAGCGATGGCAGCAGCAGCTCGCCCCAGGTCATCTCATCTTGGGCGATGAACTGGGACGCCTGGGCGGTCTCGCCGATCTGAATCAGCGTCATCAGCCACGCCAGCGGCTCGGTGTCGCTCAGGGCGAGGGCGTACAGCGCCACCGGATCGGCCAAGAACGGCACCCGCAGCGAGTCGAACGACTGCATGGCCGCGCGCGCCAGCGCCGGATCACCGATCAGCGCGTCCATATAGGTCAGCGGCGCGGGGCCGAACGCCGCCTCGATGAGCGTCCAGCACGCCGAGTTGGCGAGCATCTGCACCTGATCGTCGGCGGTCGCCGTCCCGTTGACGATGGGCGCGAGCACCGCCGCGCTGGCATAGCCGGGCAGCGCCGAGATGGTCGCCGCGTGGGTCATCAGGCCCGTCGCGCCCGTGACGCCGGCTTGCTGCAGGGCTGCGGTCAGAAACTCCGCCTCGACGGGGCTGCGCAGCGCCGCGCGCTCGAGCTGGGCGGGCACCTCGCCGGCGGCGGCCACCAGCGGCAACGCCTGCGCGCGGCTGAGGACGCCCATAAAGCGGGCGAACAGGTCGGCATCGGTCTGCACCGCGGTCTGCTCGTCGACCGACAGGGTGCCCCAGGTCTGCTGCGCCGAGAGCCCATCCTGGGCGTCGACCGACGTGCGCAGCATATCGACCGGCGTCACCGCCTCGGTCTCGCCCCCCGCCTCGCCGCCGCCCTCTTCGACGACCGACACCGGGATGATCAGCACCCGGCCCACGATGATGGTGTCGCGCCCATGCACGCGGTCGGGGTTGCGGGCCTTGATCTCGCGCCAGCGCTTCGGGTCGCCGAGGTGGCGGCGGGCCAGCCGAGACAGGGTGTCGCCGCGCACGACGACGTGCCGGCTCTCGGTGCTGCGTTCTTCGGGCTGGGCGTCTTCGATGCGCTGCACGCCTGGCCCGCCGCCCGCCCCTGGGTGCTGATCGAGCAGGGCTTCGGCGCTCTCGCCGCCCACAACCGCGTCGGCCACCGCGTCGGCGTGCTGCTCGTACACGTCGCCCGCCTCGCCCACGCCGCCCTTGAGTTGAACGCCCTGCTCTTGCTGCACGACATGCGCCGCCTCATGCGCCGCGGTGTGCAGATCGGGGCTCTGCGCGAAGGCGACCCGATCGCCCATGGCGTAGGCCTGCGCACCCAGCGCCGCGCTCGCCTGCGCCGCTGCGCCGCCGGTCTGGCTCTTAACGCCGGTCACGTCATGCTGACCGAACGACGCCTGGATGGCGCCCAGGTGCGGCAGCGCGTCGGACGCTTGTGCGGTGCCCTGTGCCGCCGCGTTCATCAGCTCCTGCGCGCCACCCGTGGCCGAGTCGGAGGGGGGCTCGGCCGATACGCCGCCCAGCGCTTGCGCCTGCCCAAGCTGACAGCGCAGCTGCACGACCGCGCCGACCGACGACTGCGGCTGCGCGAGCGCGACGCGCGGCTGGACCTGTGGCGCCGCCGGCTGGGGGGTACGCGCTTCTGTCGGGGGCGAATCACTCATGGCACCTCTGATGACAGGGCACCCACACACCGTAACGCTCGGCGGCGGGCCTGTCGACGCGCGCAGGTTGATAACAGGCGCGGTCTGCCCTTGCTCGCCCGGGCCGCAGACCGTATGAATGAACCGTCATTCATTCGCACCGATCAGCCCGGAAAGAACCAATCATGAGCGGCACCCAGCACTTCCGCAGCAACCTGCGCGACGTCGAGTTCAACTTGTTCGAGTACCTCAAGTCGGGCGCCAACGCGTCCTTCGACGAGGACAGCGCGCGCGAGGCCTTAAAGACCCTCGACAAGCTGGCCAAGAACGAGATCTCAGCCAGCTTTGCCGAGGCCGACCGCAACCCGCCCACCCGCGACGCCGAGGGCACGCCGATCTTGCCCGACGCGCTCAAGGCGTCGATCAACGCCTACCTCGATGGGGAGTGGCATCGCCTGGGTCTCGCCGAGGAGCAGGGCGGCTATAACGCAGCCAGCCCGCTGACCTGGGCCGCGTTCGAGCTGGTCGCTGGCGCCAACGCGGCGTGCGCCTTCTATCTGTTCGACACCTTCATCAGCACGGTCATCCAAGAGGTCGGCACCCCCGAGCAGCGCGCGCTGTTCTTCCCGCGGTACGTCGATCGTCGCTGGTCGGCTGCCATGGTGCTCACCGAGGCGGACGCCGGATCTGACGTGGGCGCCGGGCGCACCACTGCGGCGCATATCGAGGGCGAAATCTACGCCATCCAGGGCACCAAGCGCTTCATCACCAACGGCGACTACGACCTGCCCGAGAACATCCTGCACCTGGTGCTCGCCCGCCCCGAAGGCGCCGCCCCGGGCACCAAGGGGCTCTCGCTGTTCATCGTGCCCAAGTTCTGGGTCAACCCGGACGGCTCGCTGGGCGAGCGCAATGGCGTGCAGTGCATCGGCCTCGAGAAGAAGATGGGCATCCGCGGATCGGTCACCTGCGAGATGGCGTACGGCGGCAGCGAGCAATGCCGCGGCATGCTCGTGGGCGGGGTGCACGACGGCATCAAGCAGATGTTCCACGTCATCGAGGGCGCCCGCATGGCCATCGGCCTCAAGTCGATGTCGCAGGTGTCGACGGCCTACCTCAACGCCCTCGCCTATGCGCAGGAGCGCGTGCAGGGCCCCGACTTGCTCAAGGCCCACGACAAGACCTCGCCGCGCGTCGCGATCATTCGCCATCCCGATGTGCGCCGCATGCTCATGCACCTCAAGTCGCACGCCGAGGGCATGCGCGCGCTCTGCTACTGGGTCGCGACGCTCAACCAGCAGATGATGGACGCCGGCGGCTACAGCAAGGCCAAGGACCTGGGGCGCCTGGTCGACCTGCTGCTGCCGCTGGTCAAGGGCTACTCCTCAGAGCGCGGCTACGATCTGCTCAACACGGCCCTGCAGGTCTTCGGCGGATCCGGCTACGTGCAGGATCACCCGATGGAGCAGTACATCCGCGACCAGAAGATCGACTCGATCTACGAGGGCACGACCCATATTCAGGCCCTCGACCTGCTGTTCCGCAAGGTCGCCCGCGATGGCGGCGTGACGCTGCGCGGTCTGATGGGCCGCATCCAGGCGACGCTGGAGGCCAACACCGGTGGCGACGATCTGGCCGAGGCGCGCGCGCTCTTGACCCGCGCGATGGGCGACGCCCAAGGCATGTTCATGGCGCTCATGTCGAAGGTGGGCGAGTCGCCGTACCACGCGGGCATGCAGGGCAACCGGGTGCTCATGGCGCTGGCCGAGTTGGTCATCGCGTGGCTGCTCATCGAGCACGCCGGCCTGGCGGTCACAAAGCTGCCCGACGCCAAGGGCGATGATGTGGGCTTCTACCAGGGCAAGATCGCGTCGGCGCAGTACTTCGCCCGCACGGTGCTGCCGGGCCTGACGCTGACGCGCAAGCTGGTCGAGGCCAGCGAGTTGAGCCTGATGGACCTGCCTGACGCTGCGTTCTGAGCGGCTAACGCGAACCCTGCGGCCTCATTGAGTCTGCACCCCCACGAGCGGGCTCCAACCCGTCGCCACGACCGCGCGAGGATCGCGCAAGGATGAAGCTGATGGGCGCCAACCGCAGTACAATGCTGCGCCGCAACCTGCTGCGCCTCGGCTCGCACGGCACCCGCCTGATGGGTCGCCTGTGGGGCGAGCAGTTCCCCTTCTATTACGTCAGCGAGTACCAGAAGTCGGGCGGCACCTGGCTGGGCGGCATGATCGCCGACGTGCTGCAGATTCCGTTTCCGCAGCACAACCTGCTGCCGATGGCCTGCACCTGCGTGGTGCATAACCACTGGCGCTTCGACCCCCGACTGCGCCGCGTCTTCTACCTGTATCGCGACGGCCGCGACGTGATGACCTCGTTGTACTTTCATCGCATGCGCGACATTCGCCAGGCCCGCGAAGCCGGCGAGACCACCGCGATGGATCGGGCCTACGCCAAGCTGTTTGGCGCCGGCTACGATCTTGATGACAGCCGCGGCAATATGGATCGCTTCATCGCCCACGAGCTTGAGAACCCGGTGGGCACGCGGGCGCCCTGGCATGTGCATGTCGACGAGTGGGCCTTCGATCGGCCGCATGTCGTGACCGTCAGCTACGAAGAGCTCAAGGCCGACGCGGCCGCCGCGCTTTGCCGCATCATCCCGCAGCACACCGGCCAAGAGCTGGATCCCCTCAAGGCGAAAGCGACGGCGGAGAAGTTTACCTTCGCCCGCCAGACCGGGCGCAAGGCCGGCACTGAGGACCGCGCCTCATTTCGCCGCAAGGGCGTGACCGGCGACTGGATCAATCACTTCGACCGCGCCGCCGCCGAGCGCTTCGAGGCGTCGTGCGGCGACACCTTGCGGCGCCTGGGATACGTCGACGACGCCAGCTGGGTAGACGCCGTTGCTTGACGTGGGCACGTTGGTCGCATGAACCGTCGTCGAATGAACTCTCTGGGCAACGTCAAGCGCATCGCCGCCCCTCGCGGTGGCGTCAGCGAGGTGTACTACGCCCTGGTCTCGTCGACCTGGAGATGGCTCGCGCTGCTCTTCGTGATCGTCTTCATCGTCTCAAACGCGCTCTTCGCGAGCGTCTATATGATCGACAAGGGTGGCATCCAAGGCAGTGACGGCAGCTTCTTCAGCGCGTACTTCTTCAGCGTGCAGTCGATGTCGACCATCGGCTACGGCACCATGTCGCCGACGACGCTGTGGACCAACATCTGGGTGACCATCGAGGTCATGTTCGGCATCGTGCTGATCGCGCTGACCACCGGCATCGTCTTCGCCAAGTTCGCGCGCCCCACCGCCAACGTCTTGTTCAGCGACCGCGCGATCATCACCCGCCGCAACGGCAATCCCGCGCTGATGTTGCGAGTGGCCAACGCCCGCGAAGGTGCCTTGGTCGCCGCCTCGATGCAGCTGAGCATACTGCGCACCGACATCACCGACGAAGGCGACCGGCTTCGGCGACTGCTCGACTTGAAGCTGGTGCGCAGCCGCGTCCCGTTCTTTACGTTGAGCTGGTCGATCATCCACGAGATCGACGCCGAGAGCCCGCTGTACGGGCTCACCGCCAAGGACTGGGAAGACGACGACATGACGCTCATCACGCTGCTGACCGGGCATGATGGCGACTACGGCACGACGGTCTACGCCCAGCGGCTGTACTACGGCGAAGACCTGCGCTGGGGCCACCGATTCGTCGACGTGCTGTCGAACGAGGAGCGGCAGATCACGATCAATTACAGCGACTTCCATAAGACGTGCCCGATGAAAGAGGTCACTGCGCAGTCATCCAGTCCGCCAACTGCAGGATGAGTTGTTGCGCGTCGTCGGCGCCTGCCTTGGGCAGATGCACGAACCCACGAAGGGGGATCGTGTGCAGGTGATGTTGCGCCAAATAGAAGACCGCGTTGCACAGGTACCCGCCCGCGTCGTCGCTGGTCGCGGCATCAAGAGCCTGCCAGGGCAGCGTGGTCGGGAGCATCGCGGGACCATCCGCCACCAGCGCCGCCGCGTCGGGCTCGCACCCGTCACAATCGACCCGCGCGTTGCACAGATTGCGCGCCGTCAACTCGATTTGCAGCACCGCCCGCGCCGAGACCCCCAGCATGACGAGCGCGTCGGGGGCCTCGACCCGAGCGGCCTCGGCCAAGGCCGGCCAGGCCCGCGCCCAGCTGGTCTCGATCTCGCGCCCGACGATGCGCACGTCGCCGCGAACGGTGCCATCGAGCAGCCGCGCCACGGCGCCACTGGGGTTCTCAGGCACACCCGGGAAAGCACCAAAGCCCGTCACCAGCAGCGTGCGCATATCTCTCTCCTCCCAAACGAGGCCGCGTGATGCGGCGTGCTGCCCAATCTACTCTGGACTGGCCCTCGGCCCGGGATCTACGTGTCGAAGTTTGACCGCCCTCACCCTGACCGACCCGACCCGACCCACCGACCATACCCACGCAGCCAATGCCACCAATGCGTGCACAACACCTATGTGATCAGCGGCAAAGGCGGCGTCTTCCTCAAGTGTAGTGGGCGCCTGCCGAAGTACCAGCCTCAACCGCAGCTGAGGTGCCCGGCATTTGCCCCCTTGCCCTACGCCCGGCTCGGCGAAACCCTGCTGGTTTGGGCGGGCGCGCCCTTGCCCGGGCCCGTCGCGATCGACATCCGCGCGGACATGTGGGTGGGCGAACTCGATCAACCCAGCGTAAACACTCTCCCCGGTGATGGCCTGGCATGGATCGACGGCGGTATGCGTTGGGTTATGGCACCCAGCCGCACGCCGACCCTGGGGTGGCGCATCAGCGGCCCACGACCGACCCCGGCTGTGGGAAGCCGCATCTGGCTTCGACCCGTCAACCCAGGTTGATGACGCTGGTCGCGCGAAGTTGTCACGATGTTGTGCAGATTGCACCGAAAGGAACATCCAAGCGTGAGGTGCCGTCATCATGAACGCTGATCACGCTCGCTGATCACGAACGCGGACCGACGGAGGCAACGGATGGCAGGCAAGATCACAGTCACCGAGGGCATGGCTGCTCAAAAAAAGGCCATCGTGGGCCTTATCGCTGCGCTGCTGACATGCGGCCTGGGCGCCGTTGCCTGGGCGGTGATGAGCAACCCCGCCGACCACCAGCGCGCGCGCTTGCCCGCGGCGACCGTGTCTGGACCCGCCACCCCAACGCTCGAGCCCGGCATGGTGCATGCGCCCGCGTCGCTGGCTGCACGGGCGATCCCCACAGCACCGCCGCCGTCGCGCCCAGTGCGTCGCGCGCCGAAGAACCGGCTCTCGCTCGTGATGCAGGCCGCGCTGGCTGACCCCAACGCCAAGAAGCACTTCTTGGTCGATATCGCGACGATCCGCGACAGCGCGCCGGGTCGGGCGATCCTCAACTGCTTGCCGCAACACTTGGCAAGAGACCTGGCGCAGCTCAGAGAGAAGGCGGACTTCGATCCGCTCACTCAGGTTCATCGCGTCGGCTTCGCAGATCGCGTCGCGGTCATCGAGGGCGACTTCGCGGGCGTTGATTGGATGCAGCTCGACGCCGGCTTCGAGCATGAGCAACGCGACGGCGTCGACGTGTACACCAACGGGCATCGGCTGTTCGCGGTCATCGAGGACGGCCATCTACTCGCCGGTGAGAAGGACGGCGTCGAGGCCGCCATCGCGCGGATTCAAGCCGGTGAGACCGACGGCGCGCCCGTACCGCAGGGCGACGCCAATGGCACCCTGCCCCTGGTCGCGCTGCTCGAGATGTTGCCCATGCAGCCCGAGGTCCGCGATCCGCTCCGGGCGATGTTCGCCGAGAATGACACCGACCTCAACGTCCGGGTCGACGTCAGCGATGGCGGCGCCGACCTGCAATTCGACCTCAACGGCCTCGATCCCATGCTGCGCGAAGGCGTCAAAGCCGGCATCGAAGCGGCCAAAGGCGGCGGCCTGCGTCCCGACCAGAAAGACAAGTTTGCCTCGCTGGTCGAAGGCATCGAGCTCGACGACAGCGATGGGGGCCTGCGCATTCGCGCGCCGGTGTCGATGGAGTTCTTGACCGGGATGCTGGGCGACTGCGCCCAGGGCGAGTAGCGGGCGCGTACCAGCCCTACGGCAGCTGCTCTTGAATCGGCGCGAACTCATCAAAATCAGGCACCTGCTGAACCAACGACGGGCAATCCACGAACGGGTTGCGGTTGCCCTGCACCTGCGCGGTGGAGTCGTTGCGCCCACGCTCCCACTCGTCGACCGGATCCATCGCATGCCAGGCGCGGGCGATGACCAGCTCTTCACCCGCCAAGCCCAGCCCCCAGCGCGCCGCCATGTACATCAGCGTGCGGGCGACGTCGCCCTTCCGCTCGGGCCGCGGCTCGAAGACCGTCTGGCCCCGATCGTTATCGCCGATGGCGGCCGGCCCAAAACTCTGTTCGGGGCGGGCGACCTCGCCGAAGGGTGTGTCGCCACGGGTGTTATTCACGTCTGGATCGGTC
>JBNMOZ010000096.1:0-12665 GCA_051276005.1 Bradymonadia bacterium
GGCGAGGTCGCCGGGAACTCGGCGACGCAGCTGGTCGCCGCCAGCGTCAAGACAAGCAGCCCGGTCTTCACAGCGCTTTGACCCGCTTCTCGATGGCCTTGAAGACCTTGGGCAGGCTGCCGGTCTGGGCGCTGCGGATGATCGCGTCGGGCAGGACCATGTCGGGATCGACGTCGATGTTGTAGATCACCAGCGACTGGGTCCCGCCATTGTACGGCCAGACCTCCCAAGACCCGTTGTTTCGCTTGTAGTTGCCCTCGAGCATAGTCCACTTGCGCCCGTAGCCGCCGCCCGGAAACTCCGCGCTCGTGCTGCGCACCTTGGCGGCGAGGTTGGAGAACGGGAAGGGCATCTCGATCTCGGTGAAGCAGATCTTCTGGGTCGGGCTCTCGACCTTGACCACGAAGCTGAGCTTGGTGCGCGGCATGAACTTCGAGAAGTGCTCACACGCGTTGATCACGCCAAAGACCTTTGATGGCGTGCCTTCGATGATGGCCGTGGCGCGGGCCGCGACCCCGTCACCGCCCGTCGGCTTGAGCGTCTTGACGATGGCCTTGCCGCCCGTCATCACCTTGATCTGACCGGCGCTGAGCGCAGGTGGCCCGGCGTGGGCGCTCGCAGCGAAGAGCAGCGCGCAGAGCGCGAAGAGAGAGCGAAGGAACAGGCGCATGAGCAGGTCTCCGGCAAGGTCGTGGCCATTGTTGTAACGCCCCACGGGCGTCTGTGTCGATTCGGTTCGGACACCACCGCCGCTTCACGCTATTGTCCTCGCGTGCGCGTTAACTCTTCGGCATTACTGATCTGGCTGAGCGCGACGATGGGTTGCGGGTCGAACACGCCGGCCACGTCACACGCGGCGGCGCCCCTGCCCACGCCCCATCACCTGGCGTGGAGCCCTCAAGGCCATCGCGTCATCGTCGACGAACGGCTGAGCGCCCCCGTCGACGGCCGGCCCATCGAAGTGTTGCCGCCGCTGGCCCGAGCGCGGGTCATCTTTGCCCCCGACGGGCGGGTCGCGCTGCTGGCCCCGGGCATGCTCATCATCGACGGCACCCGCATCGCCCTGCCCACCATCCAGTCGCCACCGGTGCCCAACATCGAGGTCACGGGCTTCTGGCTCGATCTGCACCGGCTGTATGTTCACGAGTGGCACCCCATCAAGCAGGCCAGCGCGTGCCGGCTGTTCGATCGGCGAACGGGCGGACTTCGCGCCCTGCAGCAGTGTGTGACGGCCGGGCGCCCCACCCGCCTTCAAGGGGGCCCCGGCAACCTCGTGGCTGTGCATGAAGCGGGCAGCGCGGGGCCTACCCTCGCGGTGCGGCGCTTCGCACCCGACGGCGCAGACGACGGGGTGTTGCGCTACGACCTGCGGCCCGATGGCGCGGTGGCGCTGGCCTTCGATGCCGATGGCGGCGGGGTGCACATGGTGAGCGACTGCGACCTGAGTCGGGCGCTCCCATGCGTAGGGCCAGCGCGGCTGCCGGCGCCCATGCATGTGCGCTACGACGTCTTGGAGCGTCGGGTGCGCGTGCTCAAGGCGGCGCCTTTGGGGGCGGTCCCCGGCCCGGGTGGGCGATTGGCGTGGCCGATCGCCGGGGGGATCTGCCTCGACGCGACGCCCACCGCCCGCGCCACCTGCCTCGAAATGGTGCCCCTCGACCCACACCGGGTAGACGCCGCGCCATGACGCGCTGGTCGACCCGCAGCGCCCTGAACGCGGGGCTCAACACGATCGCGCAGGCGCGCCAGACGGCACCGGCCGATCTCATCGATCTGACCCGCGCCAACCCCACCCAGATGGGCCTGCACTGGCCGCCTGCGCTGCTCGCGGACATCCTCGGGCGGGCCTTCACCGACCAGGGCGCCCATCGCTACGCGCCGTCGCCGTTTGGTTTGCCAGACGCCCGAGCCGCCGTCGCCGCCTCGCTGACGGCGCGGGCGGGGGCGCCGGTGGCCGCCGATCAGGTCGTGCTGACGGCGAGCACCAGCGAGGCCTACGCGTTCTTGTTCAAGGTGCTCTGCGACGCCGGCGATCGGGTGCTCGCGCTGGCGCCGTCGTATCCGCTCTTCGAGCACCTCGCGCGCCTTGAAGGGGTCGCCCTCGACCAGGCGCCGCTGGCCTATGACGGCGGTTGGCACCTCGACATCACCGCGGTTCGCGCCGCGCTGACGCCGTCAACGCGCGCGATCCTCGTCGTGCACCCCAACAACCCGACCGGCACGTTCTTGAGCGCCGGCGAGATCGACGCGCTGGCGGCGTTGGGCCTGCCGCTCATCGTCGACGAGGTGTTCGGGCGGTATGCCTGGGACGCCGCGCCGGCGGTGCCGTCGATCCTGGCGCGTCCCGACGTCGCCTCGATCGCCCTGGGTGGGCTGTCCAAACGGTGCGGGCTGCCGCAGATGAAGGCGGGTTGGCTCGTCGCGAACGGGCCGGCGTCGTTTCGGGCAGCGCTCCTGGGCCGCCTGGAGTGTGTCTGCGACGCGTTCTTGTCGATCAGCACGCCGGTGCAGGCCGCGTTGCCGGCGTTGTTGAGCGATCCCGCGGGCATCGCCGCCGCGATCCTGGCGCGGGTCCTGCGCAATCGCGCCGCGCTCGACCGCGCGCTCGTTGACCAGCCGCTCAATCGACTGCATGCGCAGGGTGGGTGGTACGCAATGCTCGCGGTGCCGCGCACGCGCACCGAAACACAGTGGGTGATGCGCGGTATTGCGGCGGGCGTGGCGGTGCAGCCGGGCTGGTTCTACGACGCGCCCCGCGACGGCTTGCTGGTGCTGAGCCTGCTGGCGCCCCCGCCCGACTTCGACGTTGGCATCGAGCGCCTCGTCGCGGCAGTTGCGGCAGACGAGCAACCTTATTAGCTTAACGCCAAACCGCCAGTGGGCGAATCGAGGGGGCTGCCGTGTTGAAGAAGAAACTCCGCGCAGGCTGGGACTGGGGCAGCGTCGGTGCCCGGGCCTGTCTGTATGGCCCGCCCGCGATCGTCGCGGCTCGTCTGTTGCGCAACAAGGCCATCGGCCGCGAGATGATGTACCGCTGGTGTTCGGGCTCGGTCGACGCCATCGGTATCGACCTGGATTGGCGACATAACGAGCGCCTCGACGGCGTCGGCCAGGCGATCTTCGTGGCCAACCATCAAAGCGTCCTCGACATCCTCGTCATCGGCGCGCGGCTGCGGCACGACTTTCGCTGGTTGGCGAAGTCGGCGGTCTTCAAGGTGCCGATGCTTGGGGGTCACCTCAAGGCAAGCGGCCACATCCCGGTGTTCCGCGGCGCCGAGAAGGCGCGCAACGCCGACATCGGCGATCGCATCCAGGCGGTCGTCGACGAGGGGGCGAGCGTGCTGTTCTTCGCCGAGGGCACGCGCAGCGAGGACGGCACGCTCAAGCCGTTTCGATCGGGCGCGTTCATGGCGGCCGCGCGCGGTCGAATTCCGGTGGTGCCCTTGGTCGTCGAAGGCACGCATCGCTTGATGGATCGCGACACGCCGTTCTTGCGCCACGACACCGGCATGCAGTGCTCGGTGACGGTGCTCGATCCCGTCCATGCCCCCGCCGACGTGCGCGATCAGCGCGCCCGCGCCGACATGCTGCGCTACGACACCTTCGCGGCGATGTCGGGGGTGCTGCATCCCGGCAAGGTGGTCAACGTCGGTGATGAGGCGCATGAGTCGCGCATGGTCCAGCCCGCTCGGAGCGCCGGGTGAGCGCACCACAGACGCTCGACGGCTTGTACAAGCAGATCATCACCGCGTGCGATGGCCTGCGTGACGACGCGCAGCGGCGCGCCGACTTTTGGTCGGGCCTCGATGCATGGCTCGTGGCGATCGACAACGAGGCGCTGAAGATTCGCGCGGGGGGCGGCAACGCCTTCTCTGCGCGGCTGGGCATGCCCGATCCACAGGCCGACGATCGACCCGAGGCGGCGCGGCAGGCGTTGTTGGCGCTGCACTTCGGCGCGCCGGCGGGCGATCCGTCGTCATCTGCGCGCATGCGACTCAAGGCCTGCGTGGCCCATATCGCCGAGCAGGTCGCGGCATCGGGTGTCTTGTCAGCCGACGCGCGGGTGCGGCAGCGCATCGAGCTGGCGAAGGCGAAGCTGCTGGTGCCCAAGGATCCGCCGCCGCCGGACGCCCAGCTGGCCACGGTCGGCTTGATCATCACGAGCTACCGCGCCCTGCGCGACGCCGCGCGCACCGACCCCGACTGACCCGATCCGGCTCGGAGCCTGTGGCGAATGCGCTACAGGCTCTTAGAGGCTCCCGATCCCCACCACGACGATCGCGCGCGGCGCCCGCGATCCCATCGCCTTGACGGCGTGGCGCACGCCATCCGAGCTCATCGCGAACGGCCCCACGATGCTGACCGGGTGCGGCGACGCCGTTTGGCCCAGCGCGCGCTGAGGCAGCACGACCCCGTCCGCGGGACAGGCGCCCGGCTTGGCCTGACGGGTGAGGGCGTCGCGCGGGTTGCGCAGCGCAAACGTCTTGCCCCACCGGCTGAGCACGTCGTGTTCGCGGCCGTCACCGCCGTACATCGCGCCGTAGACGTGTCCGCCCATGATCCGGCCGTCGGCCTGGGGCAGCAGCAGCTCCATCGCGTCGAGCTCGCGGGTGGGCTGGCCTTCGACGGCGGTGACCTCACGCCGCTGCACGATCAGCGCCTTGCCGTTGAGACCGCGCACGGGGAAGAAGCAGGCGGTCTGGGCGGTGACCGTGCGGGTGCCGTGACCGATCACCGTCTTGCTGGCGATCTCTTGCATGACCAGCGCGGGCGGGTGGGTGCGCGCGACGAGCAGGCCGTTGCGGGTGAAGTTGCGCGCGGCGTGCGACCACTCGAGGATCGCATCGAGCTTGCCGTCGCCATCGACGTCGGTGCCCGCCGTGGCGCGCCAGGTCGACTCGGCCGGCTTGGGCACCGGCTGCTTCGCCAGCACCTGCGTAGTGCCACTGTCGGGCTCAACCAGCATCAGCAGGCCGGCGTGGGCTGCGCGCGCGGTGGCGCCGGTGCTGACGGTCGCCAAGACGAGCAGGCGCGGTGCCGGCGGCGTGCGCGCCTTCTTGCCGCGTCGCTTGCCGCGGCGCTTGCCGCGGCGCTTGCTGCGGCGCTTGCTGCGGCGCTTTTTGGTCAGTTTTGGTGGAAGCGGCGTCGCCCGGATGACCCACTTCAGGGTCGCGATCGGGCGCCCGGCCGTCGTCGCGGCGATCTGTTCGAGCTCGGCCTTGACCGCCGGGGGCAGCTGCGCGGCATCCACCCGGGTCAGGGTCGACGCGCGGGCCCAGTCGAAGACCACGTTCGCCTGCGCGCCCGTCGGCAGCGCGAACAGGCCAAGCAGGCCAAGCAGGTAGGGCATCAGGCGCGACAGCATGCGTTCACCGGTTCTGAGGGCGTGAGGTCTCAACGCCTGCAGCGTGCGCGATGCGTCGGACCGAATCAACGGTAGGCCCAGCGCTTACATGGGTGGCGACTGCTTTGGCCGCTGTGGGCGGGCCGCTGTGGGCGGGCCGCTGGGGGCGCTACTCTTCCGGCTGCGGCGGCGGGTTCTCGGCGTCGAAGTGGCAGCCGCGCGGGCTCAGGCACGTGTCGATGATCTCGCCGGTCTCCAAGAAGTGCACCATCTGATCGGCGTGCGCGTCGATGTGGCGCAGGTCTTCGTGGGGATCGCCCAGCGGGTGCTCGGGTGGCGGCTGATTGGCGTGGTCGGCCGCCGGCCAGGGGTTGCCCAGACCCCACAGCACGATGCCCGATCCGACGTGCGGGTAGGTCGCCTTGGGTGCCAGCGGCAGGTCGCGCTCGGGGTCGTACCTCTCCAGCGCCGGCACCCGCAACGCGGGGGTGCGGGCCACGGCCTCGAACGCGATCGGGGGCACTAAATAGTCGCCCTTGGTGGGGGCGGCGAGGATGTAGCTGGGGGCCTGATCGCCAAACGGCTCGGCGCTCAAGTGCCTCAGGTAGCTGGAGTTCTCGGTGCCGTCCCACAGCAGCTGCAGCAGGTTGATGATGATCGCCTGGTCGGCGGTGTTCGGATAGATCGCCTGCACGACGCCATAGAACGGGCGAAACCCGATGGAGCGCTGCAGGTACAGCGAGTAGTTCTGGCCCGGCACGCCCAGATGGCCCCGGGTGATGTCGGGGCTCAGCGCGACGATCGCGGCCCCGAAGATGCCGCCCTGGGAGTTGCCCTGGTAGAACGCGCGCTCGGGATCGACCGCGATGCCGCGCTCGGCGAACATCGGGTGGGTGGGCAGCCGCCGCTGCAGGGCGCGGGTCAGCAGCAAATACTCCAGCATGCCCTGGTGCAGCCGATCGGCGATCCAGGTGAACAGGCTGATGTCGGTCACGATGGTCAGGCCCGCTACGTCGACGTCGGCGGCCGACATGCCCACCAGATCGGCGCCGGCGAAGATCAGGCCGTGCCGCTGGCCGATGCGCGCGTTCCACCACCCGCACTCCCGATCGGGGAACCGGCCACACGGTCGCGTCCAGCCGGGCTCGAGCACCTCTTCGCCATCGCCAAACAGGCCGTGTCCGTAGGTCACGATGCCTTGGGCGCCGCCGTCTTTGGCCACATGCGGCACGATCATCCAAAAGCCCGCGCGGCGGGTGCCGTCGGCGTCGGGGCGCCAGGGCGCGGCGCCGTCGTTGAAGATGAAGCCGCCGACGCCATCGACCGGCGTGGCGGGCTGCATGAAGTGCGGCGCGTCGAAGTGTCCGTGAATACGCAGCCACGTGTACGGATGCACCGGCATGCCGCTGCCGTCGTCTTCGGGCACGAACTCTTCGATCTCGTCGAAGACCAAAGCCGGACCGTCTGGGCCCGCGAGCGCGAAGCCCTGGTCGCGAATATGCAGCATCGGGCCGTGCATCGCGTCGCTGGACGCGGTGTGAAAGTCCCAGGCGAGCGTCAACGTGTCGCGCTGGATACCCTGGGCTTCGAGGAAGCTGAAGATGTCATCGAATCGGGCTTGGCGCGCCGCCAGATCCGCGTCACCCGCGGTGGCGCGATCCCGCAGGGCCGCGAAGGCCGGGCTGGGCGAGATGGCCGCGCCGTCGGTGTCGGTCAACCCGCGAAACGCGACCACGTAGCGGGTGTCTTCGCCGAGCACCTCGGCCGGGCGCACATACAAGATGCGGCGGGCGGCGTCGGCCTCATCGACGTCCATCTCGACGAAGTACGCGACGCGCCGCGGCGTCGGGCCCCATTCATAGATCACCAGCGGCGCGTCGTCGGCCAGCGAAGACGCGACGTTGGTCTCGGGCGCGAAGGGCGCGACGTCGAGGTTGGGGAACACCGCGAGAATTTGGCTGCCGGGGCTGAAGCCGTCCAGGCGCGCGTATGCGTGCGGTTTGATATGGCGACCGTCGAAGCTCGCGGGCAGCGCCTCGGCGCCGAACCGCAGCGTGTATCCGGTGACGCGGCTGGGATCGGCCTCTAAGAACCGGCTCGAGGGCCAGGGCAGCGTGCAGGCGGCCTCATCGAGCGGATCGCAGGCGCTCATGGGCCCCAACTCAACGCCCAGATCGGCGCCCAGATCGGCGCCCAGATCGGCGCCCAGATCGGCGCCTACCTGTGCGCCCGCGTCGAGCGGCGGTCCGGCGTCTCTGGCGCCGTTGCCACCCACGCCATCGTCGCAGCCCCCCGCAGCCCACCCCGCGATCACCAGCCAAATACAGCGCATCGTCTCCCCCAAATGTGTTGCGCCGAGCATAGGTCCTGTACCGCTCAGCGACGATGGCCAAAAGATTGCGATAGCTAATTGAGGCTGTAATGTAACTTTTTGTAGTTTCGACGCTCTGTATTGGTGCTGACCCGCTGACCAAAGGATCTCGCATGAACGCCGCCTTCTCGACCGCGCCTGCTGCTGCTGCCTACACCCCGCGCCACGCGTGCTTCGATCATGACCCCGGTCAATGGGCCCACCCGGGCGGCCGCCGCGGGGTTCGCCTGCGGGGCGCCGCCGTGACTCATTCGGGTCTCATCCGACGTCAAAACGAAGACAGCATGCTGCTGCGGCCCGACGCGGGCGTGTTCGGCGTCGCCGACGGCCTGGGCGGCCATAAGGCGGGCGAGGTGGCCTCGGCGATGGCCCTCGATGTGCTCGACGGGCAGTGCGATCGCCGCTTGCCCGTCGCGCAGATCCCGCGCACTTTGCACCGCATCGTCGAAGACGCGAACGCCGCGATCTTTCGAGCCGCGAGCGAGTCTTCGAGCCTTGAGGGCATGGGCACGACGCTCAGCGCGATCTGGTTCGTCGATGACCGCGCGCTGGTCGGTCATGTCGGTGACAGCCGCATCTATCGGCTGCGCGGCGGGGTGCTGCAGCAGCTCACTGACGATCACACGATGCTGGCCGAAGCCATCCGCGACGGCGTGGATCATGTGCGCGCCAAGGCGACCATCCCCGCGAGCATCGTCACCCGCGCCGTAGGGATTCGCCCCCGCGTGATCCCCATGCTGAGCAGCTGCTCAGTGCGGCCCGGCGATCGCTTCTTGCTGTGCAGCGATGGCCTGAGCGACCTGGCCGACGCGGTGCAACTCACCGACCGCTTAACCGACTTCAGCGATCCCGAGACCGCCGCTGAGGTGCTGCTTGACGACGCGCTGGCGGCGGGCGGGCACGACAACATCACGCTGGTGATCATCGACGCGGTCTGAGCGTCGCTCGCGCGTCACTTGGGGACGTGGGTGCGCCGATCCTGGCTGACGGCCTCGATGGTGATGTCGTCGAGGTTGATGCCGTGCACGCTGTCGGGCACCTCGAAGCCCATCAGCATCTTCGCCGCCGCGCGGGCCGCAGCCTGGCGGGCAACCGGGCTGTTGATGTGGCGCGCGTCGGCGAGGCGCTCGGTCGCCGACCGCAAGCGGGCCGACAAGTCTATCGCGACCTGATCGAGGATCTTGTAGGCGAAGGTGCTGCGCGCCGTGAGCAGCAGGTCGAACTCCTCGCGGGCCAACTCCAACAGCCGCGCGCCACCGATGCTCGCCCGACACGCCGCGCTGCGAGGCTTGTTATCGATCAGGGCCATATGCCCCAGCAGGGCGCCGGGCTCGAGGGTCGCCAAGCGCTCTTCGTTGCCCGTCCGCAACACCTTGATCACCTCGACGTTGCCGCTCAGCACCACGTAGCAGCTCTTGCCAGGCTCACCGTCTTCGAAGACCGTCGCGAACGGCGCGAACTTGAGGATGCGCAGGTGGTGCGAGAGCACCTCCAGCTCGTCGGTCGTCAGGGTGTCGAACAGCGGAAGTCGGCTCATGGCCTGCAGGCTGCGACTGGGGGTCGCGCTGCTGGGCGGGCTGTCGATCGGCCCGTTGCTCATCGTCGCCCTCCAAACAGTCGGCTCAGCCAGCTGCGCTTTGACGGCAGCTCCGGCTCCGGACGCGGACCCGGCGGCGCCAGCAGATCGCCGATTTGATCGTTCGTATTGCGAATGCGCGCGCAGATCGTCGCCGTCAGGCTGCGGATGATCGTATAGGCCGCGGGCCGCATGTTCGCCCGCAGGTAGTCGAACTCGGTCTTGTCGAGGCGCAGCAGCGTCGCGTCTTCGAGCACGCGGCAGGCCGCGCTGCGGGCGGCGCCGTCGATCAGCGCCAACTCGCCCACGACCTCACCCTGGCCCAGCTCGACGAGCGGAATCTCTTCGCCGTCGATCAGCCGAAAGATCTCGACGCGTCCGGTTTGGATGATGAACGCGGCGTCGCCCGGATCTCCCTCGCCAAACAGCCGCTCACCCGCCTTGATCTCGAGCGGATGCACCGCGCGAATGATCTCTTCGAGCTCGCTCGGCGAGAGCCCACTAAAGTGGGGGATGCGGGCGAAGAAGGCATGCAGTGGGTGCCCCATGAACCTCGTTCCAGCTGTCGAGCGGGGTCAAGCCTCCGCGCGCGGCGCCGACTATAGTGCATCAAGACGGGCCAAAGCGCACACCTCGAAGGCCCCAGCCGGGGGGCGAGGGCGTTGAGCGGCCTCAGCCCCCGTCGTCGACGCCCGGTTGGGCATCCGATTCGACGCCCGAGTCGACGCTTGGTGCTGCGTCTACGCAGGGATCGTCCACCAGGGGCGGCGTGAAGATCTCGGCGCTGTCGCGAATCACCAACGCGCCGACGGTCTGCGCGAACCCGTCCAAGAAGGTGACCGCGTCGGGCGAGACGCCACCGGCGATCAGCGCGCGACCGTCGGGCAGGCCCACCGAGACATGCCCGAAGCGCGCCTCGGCCAGCCGGGGCCCGATCGCCATCCGACCAGCGGGTAGGCCGTCGTCATAGATCAGGGTGGTGTCGGCCGCGACGAAGCTCGTGGGCTTGCCAAAGCTGCCCCAGCCGCCGCTGATCAGCACGCGATCGTCCTGAATCGGTGCCGCCGCATGCAGCGCACGCCGCGCCGCCGCGTCGGCCAGGTCGTCGTTCATCAAGACCGGGTGCGCGATGGCGGTCGCGGCCTCGATGTCGACCGTCAGCACGATCGCGTTGGCGGCGGCGTTGGTGCCCGGATCTGGGTTGCTCTGCAGCTGCATGCCCCGCACGGGCAGCCCGCCGATGATGAGCACGCGGCCGGGCTGACCGTCGCTGCGCAGCCGCGTCGCCGTGTGATACGCCGTGCCGTACCAGGCGCGATCCGCCACGTCGCAGCCCGGCGGATCGGGGAGCGTCAACGGCGCGACCGTCTGCGCGTCGGCCCGAATCAGATAGCCCGGGCGGGCGCCGCATCCGGCCACGTCGGCGCCCCACACGAGGAACGCGTCGCCCTCAAGGTGGGTCACGGTGGCGCCAATGAGGGGCGCACCCAGGCGCAGCACGAGGGCGCCGCGATCGCGGAAGATCTCGACGCTGGCGCTTGGCGTGAGCGTGCCGTCGTCGCCATGCTCAAGCCCGCCCGCGTGCACGACCCAGCCGTTGCCCGCGCCCACACCGCCCAGGCTGCGCGGCGTGGCGGGCGGATCGAGCACGATGGGCGTCTGTCCGCCGTTGGACGGATCGAAGAAGACCGCGGCGGCGGCGCTGGCGTCGGGTGCGCTGGGCTGCAAGGGGCCCGTCTGTGGATCGATCCGCAGCGTCAGCGAGGGTGAGCCGCCGACGAGCAGCTGGCCGGGCACATCATCGAGGCTGAACGCGCCGCCGCCGACGCCCAATCGAGCCGGCGTCAGGGTGCGGGGGGCGAGCCGACGAGCGCGCTCGACGCCCGGCCAGAACAGCCCCTCATGCCAGTCGAAGACCGACCACGCGTGGGCGTTCGAGGCGCTCACCTGCGTCTCGCCGATACGATCCGCGCCGCCGATCAGCGCCGCGCCCTGGGCCAGCGACCCGGTCTGGCTCGGGGACGCGGTCCGGCCCAGGGACAAGGCCGCGCCAAAGGCGATGGGCGTCGCCGAGAACTGGTCGTACTCGGGGCCCAGGCCGGTGCCCGCGCAAGACAAAGCGTTGACCGGGCGAAAATGGGCCACCGCCGTCAGCTTGTCGTCTTCGCCGAGGGTGAAGGGCAGGGGGCGCGCCACGGCGAACGCCCGGCCTCGAGAGCAGGCGACCAGCCGCACCACGAGGTCGCCGGTGGGCACGGCCGGCACCAGGGTCCCATCGGGGTCGGCGACGTCGAGGCCGACGCTGCTCAGCGTGGTCCAGCCGGCGTCCACCCGGTTTTGGATGATGACCTCGTCGATCTGGCCCGGCAGGCCGCGGGCCGGGACCGCGCACTCGCCCGTGCTCTGGGCCGACCACAGCACGGTGATTCCGGCGTCGTCGGCGGCCGGATCGGTGCAGGCGAGCAGCCCCGGTGACGCCGCCAGGGCAACGGTTCGCAACAGCAGCGCGCGCATGAGATCTCCTCGCGATGATGGATCGCAGCCGGGGACGCACCGAACTCTTGACCCCCGCCGGACCCTGGCTGCCCCGCGCGGCATCCGTGGTCAATACCCTGATGCCGCCGCAGCGTTGTGGTCCGCGCGGGCGATCGATATCCTGCGGGCGTCAACGCGGAACATAGCGGATCCTGCGCGCGACTCGCGAGCGCAGCCCGCGCCCAGAGAATTTGTAAATTCGAGAAGCATTCGAGAACCAGTCTACAAGGAGATGTCATGGTCGAGGCGGTCATCGTTGGGGCAGCACGTACGCCCATCGGGAGCTTTAATGGGGCGCTGTCGAGCATCCCGGCCCCCAAGCTGGGCGCCATCGCCATCAAGGCCGCGCTGGAGCGCTCGGGCGTGGCGGCCGACGCCATCGACGAGGTCATCATGGGCTGCGTGCTGCCGGCCGGTCTGGGCCAGGCGCCCGCCCGCCAGGCGGCCATCTTCGCGGGCCTCGCTCAGTCGACGCCGTGCCTGACGATCAACAAGGTGTGCGGCTCGGGCCTCAAGGCCGTGATGCTGGCCGCCCAGGCCATCCGCGCGGGCGACGCCAACGTGATCATCGCGGGCGGCATGGAGAACATGTCGCAGGCGCCGTACTTGCTGCCCGAGGGCCGCAACGGCATGCGCCTGGGCCACAAGACCGTGGTCGACAGCATGATCAAAGACGGCCTGTGGGACGTCTACAACGACTTTCATATGGGCACCGCGGCCGAGCTGTGCGCCAGCGAGCACAACCACTCGCGTGAGGACCAGGACGCCTTCGCCAAGGCCAGCTATGAGAAGGCCCTGGCGGCGCAGGCCACCGGCGCATTCCAGGCCGAGATCGTGCC
>JBNMOZ010000097.1:0-12660 GCA_051276005.1 Bradymonadia bacterium
CCTGAACTGACTGAACAAATTTCGATATACGCTGAAGCTGACTATCAGCAGCGCCGCATCGCCGACCGGGTGTCGACAGGGCACGCGGCCTACGCCACGATCGACTTCCTGTTCGACTCGATGAGCATCCTGGTCGAGGGCATGCAGCTTTCGGAGTACGAGCTGCTCGGCAGCCCGAACAGCGCGTTGAATAGCCCGTTTCGCTACACCAACGCGCCGACCCTCGAGCGCATCGACCAAATCGTCGACAACGTCGACAACGTCACGGGCGGGCGCGTCTATATCGAGCCATTCTTCCTCGATGGCGACCTGATTTTGCACGTCAACGGCATGCTGCGGTTCAACGATCCGGGGCTCGACTCAGAGATTCGCCAGGTACACACCTTTGGCGGCGTCAAGTACCTGTTCCAGGGCGGGCGGTCGCGGTTGGCGTTGTCGGGCGGCTGGCGCGAAGAGCGTCACACCGACGACGAGCGCCTGTTTCGGGGCATCCGGCACGGCGAGGTCGACTATCTGCAGTCGATCGGCGGCGGCTACGCGATGCACCTGCAGGTGCGCAACGACCTGCGACAGCAGGAAGACCCGCAAGACGACATCGAGCCGGTCAATTTCGTCTGGAACAGCACGTTGCTGTCGATCGAGAAGGCCAGCCTGTGGTCGTTGACCTTCGAGTTCGGCATCGACACCCAGGACAAGCGCGACGACGTGCGCCAGTACTTCTATGCGGGCATCGTAGATTTGCACCTCGACAGTGTGCTCAAGGCCTGGGGCGTCGATGACCTGGAGCCGATCTTGATGCGCATCACCGTGGGCAACCAGCGCGGCGGCATCAAGTGCATCGCCGGCATCTGCCGCGACTTTCCTGAGTTCTCGGGCGCACGGCTCAATGTCGTCGCCCGGCATACTTTGGGCGGCTGAGCGGTTCTCACGAGACTACCGGCGTTGCAGCCTCTTGGCGCTACAGTGTTTCGGTGCTTTGCAGCAGCCGGCGGTTGAAGTCGGGGCGCACGCGTACGAGGCTCTCTCGCAGACGCCGCCGGCGCACGTCTTCGATCACGCCATCAGGGTTTTGCGTGCCGCCCTCTACCGTCTCGGTGGTGCCAAATATGACGGTGCGCTGGGGCTGTGAGGCCGGCGCGGGTTGCTCGGCGAGCGCTGGCGTGGCCAGCAGGGCCAGGGTGCCCAGGGCGAGTGCGGGGCGTGTAATCGAGTGCATCAGGGGGTCTCTGCATGGCGTGCGATCTGGTGGAGCTGCACGGGTGGACAGCTTGAACTATCTGATGCGCTGCAGGTTGGGGTCGATGGGGCCGCAATCGGTCGCCCAGGCGTGGTCGAAGGCAGCCGCACACGGCGGCGAAGTCTGCGACCCCAATAGGTTAGACACCAAGAAAACGAGACAACGCGGCATGATAACATTATCATCCGCGCCCGAATTGACTCACAGGAGGCGTATGCGACATCGACCCATACCCGGCGCACGCTGGCTGTTCATGCGGGGGTTGCTCGTGCTGTGCCTGGGCTGCGGCGGGGAGCAGGAGCCGGCGCAGGCGGCGGTGCAGCCCAACGGCTCGCCCGCGGCTGCCGGCAACGGCGCGCCCGTGACCGTCAGCTTGGGCTCGCCTTCGTCGGACGCACCGGTCTTCGACGATGACGATCCGCCAGACGCAGCCGTCGTCGTCGAAGAGCCGAAGGTGGGCGCAGCCGATCCGGGCGACATCGCCCCCCAAGAGCGCGTGCTGATCATGGTCGACGGTGCCGAGCGGTACGTGTCGCGCAGCCAGGCGATCACCGAGGGCTACGACCTCATCAACTTCCGCAACGACTGGGTGCCCTTCATCTTCCAGCCGATGGATGATCCCAGCGGCACCCCGTTGCCCAACCGCTATCGCCGCATCTTCATTGGCCTGGCCAATGACAAGATGGATGGCGACGCGCGCAAGCTGCCCAAGGGCGAGAAGAACTTCCTGGAGGTCTTCGGCATCCCGCCGTCATTGGGCGTGATTCTTCGGCGCTATGACACCGACGCCGACGCCGCTTGTCACGCGCAGATCGACTACGACTTCATGGCCACCCAGGAGCGCATCAAGTATCGGAGCGATCGCGCCCTGCGCAAGCACAAGCGAAAGCTACGCGGCCTGCAAAAGAAGATTGATCGGGCCATGGAGAAGGCCGGCGTGGAGACGGCGGCTGCGCTGCGCGAGAAGAAGCCCTCCAAGCGGATCCGCAAGGCCATCGACGCCGTGCAAGATCAGGTCGACCAAGAGCGCCTGCTCGCCGAGATCGATAAGCGGCTCGACTGCGACACGCACAACAGCCGTCGCTTCAAGCACAAGACTGGCAAGCTTGATCGCGGCCTGCGACTCGCTGTGCGGCGCTTCCAGCGCAAGCATAAGATCTATGAGCACACGAACCTGAAGAACGAGACCATGAAGACGATGGCGATGCCGCCAGTCGTCACGAACCACATGGGCTTTCGGCGGGTGCTCGAAGAGCGCGTGACCGACGCCGCGCATCTGCTCGAAGACGGCACGTTCAGAGGCAAGAAACCCCCGACCTTCGTGGGCGCCGACGGCAAGACCCATGCGGTGCGCAACCTGGTCAAGGAGTTCGCCGACGCGGCGATGCAGCAACTGGGTATCGACACGCCCGAGGGCGCCAAGGCGTTCATGGAGCGGCGCCAGGCCGGTGACTTCAAGTGGATGACGGTGGGCGTCAAGCTGCCGCCCAGGCCCGAGTATTACACCGACACGATGGACCTTGAGATCGAGATCGATCGCGGCGACGTCTTCTATGCGCCGCCGTGGGATGAGGACGGTAAGAAGCTCAAGCAGTACCGCAAGCGCATGCCCAAGTTTTCGGTGTTCACGACCTATCGCGACCAGCGTATTCGTCTGGCCTATTGGCCGACGACGATCGGCGGCTGGCGCAAAGAGATCCACTCAGACGGCCACGAGTACTTCGCGTACAAGCAGTCGTATGTGGGCAAGCGGATCATCAAGAAGATCATCGCTGGCCCCACCTGGGTGCCGCCCGAGAGCACGCCACTGCGCAGCCTGGCCAAGCGCCGCTACGTCAACGGCGGCGGGCAGAACGTGGTCAACTACTCTGAACTGGGGCCGGGCTATTTGTCGGCGTACGGGCTGGTGGCGGGCTACTTCACCAAGGGCAGCCGCGGCTATGACCAGGGCATCCGCGCCCATGGCTCGTCAGATTACATGTCGATTCGCAGCCCCGAGCGCTACAGCCATGGCTGCCATCGCCTGCTCAACCACCTGTCGGTGCGGCTGTACGGCTTCATCCTCAACCACCGCAACATGATCGTCGAAGGCGATCAGAAGCTGCGGCATTCGCGGGTCTTCTATCATAACGGTGAGACGTTCAACCTGCGGCTGCCCACGCGCGGCTTCAAGTACACGCTCGATCCGCCGCTCAGCGTCAAGGTGCTGCGCGGCAACCTGCGCGGCGGAGTCAGCCGCCCGATTGAGGGGCTCGTGAAGATCCCCGACAAGAGGTATCCCAAGGAAGAAGAAGAGGGCGAGGAGGGGGCCGACGCCGAGGACGCACCGCCCGCGGCGCCCGGATCCGGCCAGCCCAAGATCGCCAAGCCGCCGTCGCCGAGCGCCCCCAAGGTGCCTGACGCGCTGCCCTTCAGGCCCGTGGCCCCTGCGCGCGCCCGCCCTGCGCCCCCCAAGGATTCGTGATGCGCTGCCTGCCTGTGTTCATGGTCATGCTCTTCGCCGGTCCGGCGCTCGCTCAGGATGCCGCGGCAACCGACGCGGCCAAGGCAGCCGTCAAGGCGCCCGCGAAGAAGGCCGAGCCCGTCTACGTCAAGCTGACCTTCCGCAGCTCTCCGTCGGCCGAGGTGTGGCACGGCAAGAAGCTGCTGGGGTCGAGCCCGGTGTCGATCCGCCGCCGCAAGGACTCGGGCCCCGTCGACGTGGTCTTTAAGTCCGCGGGATATCTGAAGATGAACAGCCGCGCCTACAGCTGGAGCGATGACGTCGTCTCAGTGCGCCTGGTGCCCATCTCGTCGGCCAGCTCGGTCTTCGGCTACAAGAAGGCCGTCGAGGACGACGAAGAGACCGACGACGAAGACAAAGAAGAGCCCTGATCGCTACCACCAGATCCAGGCGTCTAGACCCGCCACTGGCATCGCGTCAAACGCGGTAGACCGCACGTCCAAGACCCAGCCTCCCTCGGGTGGATCCGCCAAGTCGGCGTCGACCCGCACCCGGAAGCCGCCCCCCATCAGCCGCGCCCGGATGGCTTCACGCCGCTCGGCATGCAAATCGCCTGGCGCGTCGGCGAAGTGATAGTCGCCGCCCGACACGCAGGCCAACTCGGCCAGCTGCGCGTCACGCCCCAGCGGGAAGTCCGCGTCGCCGGCGGGCTGAAGATGTACGACATGCACGTTGATCGGCGTTTGGCGCTGCACGATGGCAGCGACTGCATCGTCGAGGCTCGATGGGTCGGGTCGGTCGGGTCGCTGGCTCGTATCGCCATCCTCGACGCCGTCGGTGAACAGCACGATATGGGCGCGCAGGTCGGGTCGAGTGTCGGCGATGGCGGCGGCGTCGATCAGGCCACGCGCCAAGGGCGTGCCGCCAAGTTCATTGGTGCGCAGAACCTCCAAGGCGCTCAGGATCGGCTCACGGGCGGTGGTGGGCGTGTCAGATCCAGCGGTCGTGGTCGCAAACAGGCCGGCCATCTTGACCACCGCGAAGTGCGTCTGCGCAGGCATCGAGGCGACCAGCCCCGTAAAGAAGTCGACCCTGCGATCGTCGGGATCGCTCGCCCGCGACGGATCGCCGGTGGAATCGGTCTCGTCGCCGCCCACCAGGCTCGCAGAGTGGTCCATCACGAGGATGACGAGCTGCTCGCCGTCAACCCCAAGCGGGAAGGCGTCGTCGGTCGCGAGCTCGACCGGCCGCGCGAACCCGCCCTCTGCCGGGCGTGCTGTGGCAGCCAGCCATGTGAATTGGTCTGCGCTGGGAGAGATCGCGGCGGCGACCAACCCATCGACGGTGACCGGCGAGCCGGTCGGATCAACGAGGGCCACGGTGAGATCGAGGCGCGCTCGATCGGTGCTGTCCTCGGCGGGGCAGGCGTCGATCACCCAGGCACGGGCGGGGGTTTGCGCGGTCGCCGCGCACCGTGGATCGCCCGGGCAGATGATTTGCGAAGAAGGCGGTTGTGGGTCGGCGTCATCGCATCCCCAGCCGCAGAGCGCGCCGACGATCACGGCGCCCTTGATCGATCGAGCCAAGTCATTCCCCCGAACAGTCAGCGAAGAACGCAGAGGCTAGGGATCTGCCCGTCCCGACGCAAGCAGCGGCGATGCGTGGACGCGTCTCGGCGAATGCGGTAAGTGAGAGCTAATATGTTCAGTCGAATCATACGATGGATGCGTGCGCGCACAGTTGGCTTGGCGATCTGGGTCTTGCTGGGCGCCGGATTGTACTTCACCATTGAAGTAGAGCGCATGCGGTCCGAGCTGCGGCATTCGGGTGGAGCCGACTTCAAAACCGGTGAGCGCGTGGTCGGCATCAAAGCGCTTGATGGCGACGAGGTCGTCGTCGTTGATCACAAGCAAGAGAGGGCCACCGTCCGCTTGCTGGGCATCAAGACCTTCGCGGCGGGTCGCTTCGGCGTCTCGCAGGGGCGCTACGGCAAGCAGGCGTTCGAGTTCCTCAAGCGCCTCAAAGACGTCGTGCTCGTTCTGACCCTCAACGTCCCCAAGCAAGACAAGACCGGCCGCGTGCTCGCGTACGCCGAGACCGCCGATAACGACGGCTTCGATGTGGGCGAGCGCATGATCGAGATGGGTATCGCCGTCGCTTATACCCGGTATGGTCACGCCCGCGAGGCAAAGTACGTGCAAGCCGAAGAGGCCGCGATCAGCAGCAGCAGCGGGATCTGGAGCGACGCCAAGGTCGTCCGCCAGATGCAGGATCTCAAGCGCCAGTGGTTCCTTGAGCGGAGCAAAGGCGAATGATCCACGTCTTCTCTCGCTTGTGGTTGCGCACCCGCGCCGCCACCTCGAAGGGGTGGATCACGGGCGTGGCCTTGTTCATGGCGCTGCTGTTCTACTCGACGGCCGGCTTCATGTACTTCGAGCTGCCAATCAAGCCCGACATGGGCTGGATCGATGCCTTTTGGTGGTCGATCGTTACGATGACGACCGTCGGGTATGGCGACTACTTCCCCGCGTCATTCGGCGGTCGATTCTTGGTCTGTGTGCCGACGATGCTCGTGGGCATCGGGCTGTTGGGCTATCTGTTATCGGTGTTCTCGGGCGCGGTGCTCGAGACACGCATGAAGACCTTGCGGGGGTTGCTGCCGGTGGATCTGAAGAATCACGCGATCATCTGCCGTTGGGCTGGCCTTGGCCCCACCCTCAAGCTCGTCGAAGAGATTCGGTCCGATCCGGCGACCGCGAGTATCCCTGTGGTGCTCATCGATCCGCTGCTTGACGAGCTGCCTGGCGAGCTCGTGGCGGCGGGCGTCAAGTTCATCCGGGGCGAGCCGTCCCGCGAGGCTGTGCTGACGCGGGCCTGCTTCCGATCGGCGCTGTTTGCGATCGTCCAGGCCGACGCGCATCACCCCGACTCCTCCGACCATCGCAACCTGACCGTGGTGCTGACGTTCGAGCGGCTGCACCCGGACGTGCGCACGATCGTGCATGTGCGTGATCCCGAGAACGTGGCCTTCTTCGAGCGGGCCAACTGCGACGCGATCATCTGCACCGAGGCGCTCTCGAGCCAGCTCATCGCGCAAGAGATGAAGGATCCGGGCCTCAACAGCGTGCTGGCCGAGCTGACGACCAACGCCCATGGCAAGCAGTGGTTCATTGTCGACGCGCCCAACGTCAAGTCGTTCGCCGAGGTGCGCGCCTTCTACGACAACGCAGTCGTGATCGGCCTCGTGCGCGGGCATCGCAATCTGCTGGCGCCTGCCGATGACACGGCGGTTGAGCCCGGCGATCGGGTCGCGATTATCGCGGCCAGGCGACCCGCGAAGCCCTGAGCTGCGGCCGGCTTTTGCGCGTAATTCTGTTCAGATGTGACGGGTACGCCCGTCATCGCATAGATACACACTAGGCCCTGCGTTGACGAAGACTGTCGTTCTGACGTCAAATCGCCTCAGAATTCCTGCGGCGGAGACGCCGCGCATGGGGAGAGATAGTTGATGAGATTCAAAAATGTTTTGCTGATCGCGGGCTTGCTTGTTGTCAGTGCGTGTGACGATGGCGACGTGAGTGGCACGCCTGTCGATGCCATGGTGGTTGACGCGGCCGGCCCAGGCGGCGCTGGCGGTGTTGGCGGCGAAGGCGGCGAAGGCGGCGAAGGTGGCGTTGGCGGCGTTGGCGGCGAAGGCGGCGTTGGCGGCGTTGGCGGCGACGGCGGCGACGGCGGCATGGGCGGCGGCGGCGAAGGCGGCGAAGGCGGCGACGGCGGCGTGGGTGGAATGCCACCGATGCCCGCTTGCTCCGACACGCTCGACAACGACGAGGACGGCCTCGTCGATGCCGACGATCCTGGCTGTGATGGCCCGGAGGACGACGACGAGACAGACCCGCCCATCCTCTGCGCCAACGGCGTCGATGACGACGACGACGGCCTGATCGACCTCGAAGATCCCGGCTGCGCCGACGGCGCCGACTTCACCGAAGACGATCCGGCCGTGCGACCGGCCTGCGCCAACGACGCGGACGACGATGAAGACGGCAGCACCGACTTCCCGGCCGACGTGGGTTGCCAGGCCGCCGGCGATGACGACGAGGCCGATGAGGCCACGCCGCGCGCCTGCAGCAACGAAGCAGACGACGACGAAGACGGCCTGACCGATTACCCCTTCGATCCCGGCTGTGCCGGCCCCGGCGACAACGACGAGGTCGATCCTGAAGGCCTCCCGGCGTGCGGCAACGGCGCCGACGACGACGCTGACGGCCTGATCGACTATCCCGACGACAACGGCTGTACATCGGCTGGCGACTACGACGAGGCGCTCGTCTGCGCGAGCAACGGACATCAAATCCTCGACCTGAACGTCGCTGTCGCGGCGGACGGCTACGTGGACGGCACCACCGTCGAAGCCCAGGCCACCGAGCAAGGCAGCTGCGGCGGCATGGCCGGCGGTGAGCAGATGTTCCTGTATCGCGTCGCCGAGCCCGTCGCTCGAGTGACCTTCACGACCATCTTCGAAGAGACGGTGACCCCCACGGTCATCTACGTGCGCCGCGCGTGTGCGGGCGCCGAAGACCTCGCCTGCAACCGCGGCAGCGGCGAAGTGCCCGGCACCACCGCGGTGCTCGAGCGCCCCGAGCCGGGGCTGTACTACGTGATCGTCGACACCTCGAGCCGCATGCTCGGCTCAGGCGCGTTCCGTCTGGGCGCGAGCGAAGAGGCGCTGCCGGTCTGCGACGACAACATCGACAACGATGACGACGGCAACACCGACTTCCCCGCCGATCCCGGCTGTGAGTCGGCCGAAGATGACGACGAGACGAGCCCTGATCCCCTGCCGGCCTGCGCCGACGGCATCGACAACGACGATGACGAGCTGGTCGACTTCCCCGATGACCTCGACTGCGAGGCTGCGTTCGACGACAGCGAGAACCGCGTTGGCTGTGACGCCAACCCCAACCTGATCGTGGTCGACAACGTCTCGGGCCTCTTCAACGTCAACCTTTCGGCCAACCCGGCGGGCTACACCGCCAGCTGTGGCAACCAGGCCTCAGGCCCCGAGCAGGTCTTCCTCGTCCGCGTGGCGCAGCCCTCGGGCCTGCGCGTCGAGATGCTGCCCACGGCTGACGGCAACCGCTTCGACACGGTGCTGCACATGCGCGCCAACGTCTGCGACATGGCGCCGGAGCTGGTCTGCAACGACGACGGCGGCGACGGTACGCTCTCGCTGATCACCCTCAATAACGTCCAGCCGGGCGACTACTACGTCTTCGCCGATACCTACGGCAACGGCCCGGGTGGTCCCATCTCGGTCCAGATCGACGTCGTGCCCCTGGGCGCGGCCTGCGAGAACGGCCAAGACGACGACGCCGACGGCCTGTCCGATGGTGAGGATCCCGGCTGCGCCAGCCCCGACGACGACGACGAGGCCGATCTTGATCCGCCCGTGGTGGCTGCGTGCGCCAACGGCGTCGACGACGACGACGACGGCCGCATCGACTTCATGCTCGATCCGGGCTGCACCGGCGTTGGTGACGACGACGAAGCCGACCCCGATCCCGCGGCCGCCTGCGGCAATGGCATCGATGACGACAACGACGGGCTGATCGACATGGCTGACGCGGGCTGCGCGAGCGTCGGTGACCTCAGCGAAGCCAACGGGCTGCAGGCGCCGGCCTGCGCCAACAACGCTGATGATGACGGTGACGGCTTCGTCGACAGCGAAGATCCGGGCTGTGCGGGCCCTGGCGATCTCAATGAGGCCGACCCCCTGCTGGCCGCGGCCTGCGCGAATGGCGTCGACGACGACGAGGACCTGCTGATCGACTTCCCGCGTGACCCCGGCTGCATCAGCCCGGGAGACCTCGATGAGACCGACAACGACATGCCGCCCGCCTGCGCCGATGGCCTCGACAACGACGAAGACGGCCTGACCGACTTCCCCGACGAGCCAGGCTGCTCTGCGGCCGCCGACGACGACGAGGCCGATCCTGATCCGCAGCCCGCCTGCGGCAATGGTTTGGACGATGACGCCGACGGTGACGTCGACTTCCCGGCCGATCCGGGCTGCGACTTCGCGGCCGACGACAACGAGATCAACCCGGCCGCATGCGCCAACGGCGCCGACGACGACGACGACGGCGTGATCGACCTCGACGACCCGGGCTGCTTCGGCGCTCTCGACGATGACGAGACCGACGGCGACGTGGCGGCCTGCGGCAACGGCGAGGATGACGACGGCGACGGCGACATCGACTTCCCGCTCGACGCGCAGTGCCAGGGCGCCGGCGACCCGCGCGAGGACGCGTTGTGTGGCGACATCGACCTGCCGACCATTCACGTGGGTCAGGCCGGCGGCCAGATCAACTTCGTGCCGCTCCCCGGCGGCAACCTGGTCGAAGGCGACTGCATCTTCGGCTCCGAGGGCAACGAGACGCTCATCGTCTTGACCCTCGAGCAGACCTCGACGGTCACCGCGACCTTCGAGGGCGCCGAGCGGGTGGCCCGCTGGTTGCGGACGACCTGCGACGATATCGGCTCCGAAGTGGCCTGCGAGAGCGGCTTCTCTAACGATCCGCTGTCGCTCTTCCGCGCACCGCCGGGGGACTACTACTTCTTCGTCGAGACCGACAACGGCGGCGTGCCCGCGCCAATCAGCGCCAACTTCGAGATCGTGCCCTTCGTGCGCGCCTGCGCCGATGGGCTCGACAACGATGACGACGGCCTGGTCGACTTCAACGACCCGGGCTGCCGTAGCCCCGATGACTCCGATGAGACCGATGCGGCGTTCGCGCCGGTCTGCAACGACGGCATCGACAATGACGACGACGGCGAGGTTGACCTCGCTGACCCTGACTGCACCTACGCGGGCGGCACCTCCGAGGCGGCGCTGTGCGCCGACCTGGACACCGCGCTCATCGAGATCGACCGCGAAGGCGGGATCTTCGACTTCGTACTCGAAGACGGCGAGGGTGTGGCGGAAGGCTCCTGCGATCAGGGTGGCGCCAAGGAACAGGTCTTCGCGCTCACCCTCGACGAGCGCAGCCACGTCAACGTCGTGGTGGAAGATCCGGGCGGCGTCGCCCCGGCGATCATCTATATTCGGAGCATCTGCGGCAACCCGGGCAGCGAGGTGGGCTGCGAAGACAATGGCTTCCCGGCGAGCGGGCGCCTGAACGTGCGCGACCTCGAGGCGGGCACCTATTACATCTTCGTCGAGCGCGGCGGGTTCGACTCGGCTGACATCTATACGGCGACCATCAGCGTCCAGAGCGCGGTGACCGAGTGCAACGACGAGGTCGACAACGACGAGGACGGGCTGATCGACCTGCTCGACCCGGGCTGTGAGGACGGCAACGACGACACCGAGATCGATCCGATCGAGGTGCCCGAGTGCGCCAACGGCGTCGACGATGACGAGGACGGACTGACCGACTTCCCCGAAGACTTCGGCTGCGCCGCCGCCGGCGACTTGGGTGAGAGCCTTGCCTGCCTGGCCACCGAAGACGTCATCGAAGTGCGCGTCGACCTGGCGGCCGCTCCGCTGGTCCTCGACTACGACACGAGCAACGGCGAGGGCCTCTTCGACGCGACCTGCGCGGGCAGCTCAACGAGCCCCGAGCAGGCCTTCGCCATCGTGGTCGACCAGCCCGCAGCCGGCTTCATCGAGATCACACAGGCCGGCTACGACACCTCGCTGCACATGCGCAGCGCCTGCGACGATCCCGGCGCCGAGCTGGAGTGCAACGACGACGGCGGCGCGGGTCTGCTCTCGCGCCTGAGCTTCGTGCGCTTGCAGCCGGGCATCTACTACGTCTTCGCCGACGGGTTTGGCGCCAACAACTCGGGCCCGGGCCAGCTCACTGTCGCGCTGACGCCGGCCGCGGCCGCCTGCGGCAATGGCATCGATGATGATGGCGATACGCTCATCGACGAGAACGACCCCGGCTGCGAAGGCCCCGACGATGACGACGAGTTCAACGAGCCGCTGCCGCAGTGCAGCAACCGCATCGACGACGACGACGACGGCCTCATCGACGCCGACGACGACGGCTGCGATAGCCCCGACGACGACGACGAGTTCGTTCCGCCCGAGTGCGGCGACGGCAACATCGAGGGCATCGAGAACTGCGACGACGGCAACGCCGACAGCGGCGACGGCTGCAGCGACGCGTGCCAGTTTGAGGCCGAGCCCGCCCTGGGTACGGTGCGCCTCAAGGACGGCCCTGCCGGCAACTTCGGTCGGCTCGAGATCTTCGCCAACGGCGTCTGGGGCACGGTCTGCGACGACGGCTGGTTCGGCGAACAGGGCCTGATCAACGGCGACGTGGCCTGCCAGGAGCTCGGCTTCCTCGGCGTGGGCGAGGTCGTCCTCGACGGCTATGACGGCGCCGACCCGACCCCGATCCTGCTCGACGACACGGCCTGCGTGGGCGACGAGGAGAGCCTCATCGACTGCCCCGCGGCGCCGATTGGCCAGGAGAACTGCAGCCACTTCGAAGACTTCGCCCTACGCTGCTTGCAGCCCGGTGAGTGCCGGATCAGCGCGCAATGCGATGGCGGCCTCGACTGCGTCGACGGCACCTGCGGCGTCGCGCCGCCCGAGTGCAGCAACGAGATCGACGACGATGACGACGGCCTGATCGACGCCGACGATGACGGCTGTGAAGGCCCCGACGACGACTCCGAGTTCGTGCCGCCCGAGTGCGGCGACGGCATCATCGAAGGCGCGGAGAACTGCGACGACGGCAACGCCGAGAACG
Source organism: Bradymonadia bacterium (assembly GCA_051276005.1). Taxonomy (GTDB): domain Bacteria; phylum Myxococcota_A; class Bradymonadia; order UBA7976; family UBA1532; genus JBNMOZ01. The sequence continues at coordinate 12,449 of JBNMOZ010000097.1, forward strand.
GCGACGGCTGCGACGACACCTGTCAGTTCGAGGAGGCGCCGCTGGACGGGGCCATCCGGCTCAAGGATGGCCCGGCGGGTAACATTGGTCGCTTGGAGGTCTACACCGCCGACGCCTGGGGCACGGTCTGTGACGACCTTTGGACCGACGAGCAGGCGTTCTTGAATGCCGACGTCGCCTGCCAGCAACTCGGCTATCAGGGTGCGGCCGAG
>JBNMOZ010000098.1:0-12651 GCA_051276005.1 Bradymonadia bacterium
GAAGTGCACCACCGCCGCCGATTCGATGCGAAAACCGTCCAGGTCGGCCCCGACAGAGGCGACGATCGCGGCCGTCAGCGCCCCGGGGTCAGCGCTCCATTCGGCAAACGCGCGGCCCTGCAGCTGCGCGCGCATCGCCTCTTCAAAGCGGGGCCGGAAGTGTTCAGCGACTCGGTCATCGCTCTGAAGATCCGGGCCGAGGACATCCGTCGCCCGCAGGACCGCCTCGCGCTCGCCCGGGATGCTCAACGTGACCCGCAGGGTGATGTCGGCGCGGACGCCGTCGCGACAGCTCAGCGCGCTTCGCCGCCGATGTACGATGCTCAGCGAGCGCGCGGAGAGGTCGACCAAGAACGCTTGGCCCGGCAGCGCCCAAGTGCTCGTCTGGGTCACCTTGGTGCGGCTGGCGCTGCGCACGAGCAGCGCATGGCCGGGGGGCGGATGGTGGCGCCAAATGGCGGCTAATCCGAGCGCGACGACGCTCAGGCCAATGAGGATTGCGGTCATTGGCGGCAGCATACGCGCTCGCCCGGGTGTTGCCTACCAGCAGACCGGCAGCCGCCACTTCACCCCCGGGGAAGACGGAGAAGACGGGTTGGACCAACTGTTCCAAGAAGACGGAGAAGACGGGTTGGACCAGCTGTTCCAAGAAGACGGAGAAGACGGGTTGAGCAGACGTGCGCTGAGAAGACGTGCGCAGACGGAGAAGACCGAGAAGACGAGAAGACGGGTTGGACCAACTGTTCTAAGAAGACGCGTCACGGGTGCGATGCACGATCTCGAAGGCGACGCGGGCGCTTGGGATTCGGCGAAACGGCCAGGCCATTGCGGCCTCCTGGGTTGGGGGTGTGACTCCCCATCGGCCACTCAGCGGGCGTGTCGCAGAAAAAGTGCGTCCCAGGAAAAAAAGAAACTAAGCGCGGTCGCTTGGACCGACGGTCACCAGAAGATCCCGGTCAGCTTCCACCAGCCGATCCAACCCACCGCCAAGCCGACCAGATAGATGAACGCGCCCACCGTCATCCGCCGGCGGGTGATCAACAGCAGCAGAGGCAACGCGAACAGCGCCCAGAGGAAGCCACCCTTCTTGAGCCCCGCGAACTCGTAGTAAAAGTCGCTGTTGCGCTTGGCGCGATCGACCGTGAACGCGCGTTGGAAACGCTCGATCAGGCTGAGCCCGTCTGTCCGTCGAAGGTCGGCGTCCAGGTGCACGTAGGCATCGCCCAGGCTGCCCATCATCCAATAGCCGCCGTCGGGCTTTGGCAGCATCTTGAAGCCGATGCCCAGCCAGAACCGGTCGACCACCGGCGGACCTTGCCGGACCGGGCCGCTCAGATCAGCGCTGAGCTCCGACATCTGCCAGATGCGGGTGTTCGAGGCGCTGAACCAGCGACCTTGAATGCGGGCGAAGCTCGCGCCGAGATGGAAGGTGAGGATCGAGCCCGGGCGGGCGCCGCCGAACACATGGTCGTAGCGGGCGATTATGGGCGTCGCGCCTGGGGGTATGGCGGGCGCCTGCCAGGTACCGTCCGCGGCCCGCTCCAGCGAGGGCGGGTCCGACCAGCGGTGGGCGCCCCCCGTCCGAGTCAGCAGGCCGTTCTCTACCATCGCGACGCGGTTGACGTGTACGCGCGCCGGCTTCGCCTGGGGATCGAGGTTCAGCGTGACCGTCGGGGCAGGGGCCCCGGGTATGCCCGTCTGTTCGTAGAGCTCAACGGGTACCGGCCCCTCACCGAAGGTACGGGGATGCCGCAGCCAGGTCAGCCGCCATTCACCGTCTTGGTGTTCGCAGCCCTCGAAGCGCTGCTCGACCCCGTCTGTGCGCGCCGGCCCGGGTGTGGTCCGCGTCTGCCAGCCGGCCGGGGTCAGTCGCGAGATGAACGCCTGGCCTGTGCCGTCGCCATAGGCCAGCTCGACAGCGCCCCCGTGCCAGACGATGCACGGTGATCGCTTGTAGCCGGGCAACTGCAGGTCGACCCACGCGCCGTCGGGCATCCACCGCGTGACCTTGCCCTGGCCCTGCACGAACACCAAGCCGCCCTCCGGGTGGCGGACCGCGGCCGAGATGCCCCGCCATTGGGCGGCTGGCACCTCCCGAACCTTCTGGGCCGTACCGGCGTCAAGGTCGTAGCGGATGAGGAAGTCTCGATCGCTCTTTTGGACCGAACACATCGCCCAGATCGTGCCGTCGATCACCCACGCCGGCCCGTGGCAGCTGAGCCTGTCGGCCGGCGTGCCGTCGGGGTCGACGAAGGTGACCTCCCGCGCAGGAGACGGCCGGGTGACGGTGGAGTAGGTCAGCCGACCCCAGACGAAGAGCCAGGCAGCGGCGGCGAGGAAGAGCGGGATTCGACGCATGCCCCGACGCTACCAGTTGGTCGGCCCAAACTGCGACCTTCTTCACCGTCCAGCAGCTCGGCTCAAGGTGGTCGATTTTGATCTCGTGGGTGTCATCGACGATGACGTTGCCGCGCGGCTGGCGCTGGCCTAAGCCAACACCAATGCAGTCTTGAGGATCGTGTTCCAGCTCAAGGTCAGTCTCCCGTGAGCTGATTTCGCTGACGCGCGGTCAGCTAAAGAGCACTTCGGCGAGCTTCGTTCGCAAATCAGGGAGAGAGATCGGGAAATCGGCGCGCAGAGAGTCGAAATTAGATAACACCCAAGCGGGCGCCGACCCGGGTAAAGGCGGCGATCGCCTGGTCGATTTGGGCGGGGGTGTGGGCGGCCGACATCTGCGTCCGGATGCGCGCCTTGCCCTTGGGCACCACCGGGAAGCTGAAGCCGATCACGTAGATGCCTTCGGCGAGCAGCGCGTCGGCCATGTCAGACGCCAGCTTCGCGTCGCCCAGCATGACCGGGATGATGGGATGGGTGCCCGGCAGCAGGTCAAAGCCCGCCGCGGTCATGCCGGCCCGGAAGCGCTCGCTGTTGTCCGTCAACTGGACGCGCAACCCGTCGTCGGCGACCAAATCCAGGGCCGCCACCGACGTGGCCGCGATGATCGGCGCGAGGGTGTTGCTGAACAGGTAGGGGCGCGAGCGCTGCCGCAACCAGCCGACGATCTCTTTATGCGCGCAGGTGAAGCCGCCCGACGCGCCGCCGAGGGCCTTGCCGAGCGTACCGGTGATGATGTCGACGCGCCCGAGCACGCCGCAGTGTTCTGCGGTGCCGCGGCCCTTCGCGCCCACGAAGCCCGTCGCGTGGCAATCGTCGACCATGACCAGCGCGGTGTACTCGTCGGCCAGATCACAGATCTTGTCGAGCTGGGCGTAGTAGCCGTCCATCGAGAACACGCCGTCGGTGGCGATGATGATGCGCTCGACGCCGGCCGCCCGCGCGGCCTTGAGCTGCACCTCGAGATCGGCCATGTCGTTGTTGGCGTAGCGATAGCGCTTCGCCTTGCACAGCCGCACCCCGTCGATGATCGACGCGTGGTTGAGCTGGTCGCTGATGATGGCGTCGTCGGGGCCCAGCAGCGTCTCGAACAGGCCCCCGTTGGCGTCGAACGCCGAGCCGTAGAGGATGCAGTCTTCGGTGCCGACGAACGCGGCGAGGCGCGCTTCGAGCGTCTTGTGCACGTCGAGCGTGCCGCAGATGAAGCGCACCGAGGCCATGCCGAACCCGTAGCGTTCGGCGGCGGTCTTCGCGGCGGTGACGAGGGTGGGGTGGTTGGCCAGACCCAGGTAGTTGTTCGCGCAAAAGTTGAGGACTGAATCACCGCCGACGTCGATGGACGACGACTGCGGTGAGGTGATGACCCGCTCGGCCTTGTAGAGGCCTTCGGCTTTGAGGCCTTCGGTGCGGGCGTGCAGGCTGTCGAGGAAGCTCTGATCCACGGGTGACTCGCTGACGGTGAAGAATATGCGGACTATACCCGAGCGCCGCCTGGATGGCGCAACTGGCGTCCAGTACTTGCCTACATTGCCCCACCCGTGTCGACGCGTTCAAAAGGATGTGCTAAACGCAGCCGCTCTCGCGATGGCCCGTGCCACCGCACACAATGACCGCGACTCAGCTTAGGAGCGCGCTTTGCTCATCGATGTGCATGCTGCCCCGCAGACGACTTCGCCCAAGGCCTTCGCCGAGGCGGCCAAAGCGGCCGGCCTTCACGGCGTGGTCATCACGGCCTCCAATTTGGACAAGTGGTCCGACTACGCCGACGCGTTTGATGATCTGGGGCTCGTCCCGTTCATGGGCATCGCCCTGCCGCTGACCCGCGGTACGCTCGTCTTCGTCCCGCGAAACACGGACGACGAGGCCCTCGACGCTGTCGATTGGAGCGCACCGACCGGTGGCTTTGAGCCGGCCGACGCCGTGGCGCTCGTGCGCGGTCTGGCCGGCGTAACCGTCGCGACGCATCCCTACTTTCGTGACGTTGATCCGGCGCTTGGCGACCGAATCTACGGGCTCAAGGGCGTCGGCGGCGTCGTCACCCGCGTGGGCGACGGCAAGCTGACCTGGGACCTGATGGCCGACGGCTATGCTGCCAAGTGCAGCATCGCGCGGTTGGGCAGCGCCGGCGGCAGCGTCAATGTGCTGGGCCGCGCGGCGACGGTCTTCCCCGACGGCATCGAGACTCAAGACGGCTTGGTCGACGCGATCGAAGCCGGTCAGACGCTCCCAGTCGAGCTTGATGATCCCGCCAGCCCGCGTGACCGACGCGGACCCCCACCGGCGCCCCCGCGCCGAGAGCAAAGTGATCGCGACGATCGCGGAGGCCGCGATGATCGTGGCGACCGTGGCGGCCGGGATCGAGGTGGTCGCGGCGGACGCCGATGAGCGCGCAGTTGGCGATCCCCGTCTTGCTGGTGGTTGTTCTCGTGCTGCTGCCCCTCGCTAATCGCCGCCGCCGTTAGGAGCCTGCGCGGCCGGCTGCCCGCCCCGCCCCGTTTCTGCCCGCCCCGTTTCTGCCCGCCCCGTGTCTCGCCCCCCGCCCCGCTTCGTCCCCGTTTTGTCCTGCGGCCACATCGCGGCAGTTGTCCGCGAACCGCGCCGAATCGCTGCGGCCGGTGTATGGTCCCCCGACCAATCAAATTCGGAGTCGAGATGGCTATGGGCCAGAAGTCTGGGGCCGAGAGCCCTCGCGAGTTGACCCTCCGGGTCGTCGTGCTGGGCATCGTGCTCGCGGTGGTGATGGGCGCGGCGAACGTGTACCTGGGCCTCAAAGCGGGCCTGACGGTCTCGGCCTCGATCCCGGCGGCCGTCATGGCGATGCTCATTCTGCGCGGCCTCTTCAAGGACGGCACGATCCTCGAAGCCAATCAGGTGCAGACGGCGGCGTCGGCGGGGGAGTCGCTCGCGGCGGGCATCATCTTCACGATGCCGGCCATCGTGATCATCGGCGTGTGGAACGAGTTCGACATGCTCACGACGACCGCGGTGGCCTTCGCCGGTGGCTTGTTGGGCATCTTGTTCATGATCCCCATGCGCAAGGTCTTCGTCGTCGATGACGAGGAGCTCAAGTTCCCCGAAGGCGTGGCCTGCGCTGCCGTGCTTGAGGCCGGCGACGCCGACAGCGAAGACGCAGGCCGCCAGGCGCGATCGGTGATCTGGGGCGCGTTGATGGGTCTGGGCTTCACGTTCGCGCTCAAGTTTCTGGGCGTCTTCAAGGGCGTGCTGGCCTGGGCCGGCGGCATCGGCAACCGCATCGCGTACTTCGGGGGCGATGTCTCACCCGCGCTCGTCGCGGTCGGCTTCATCGTCAAGCTCGAGATCGCGGTGCTCATCTTCATCGGGGGCGCGCTCGGCTGGCTCGTCGGCATCCCACTCATCGAGGCCAGCGCAGACCAACTGGCCAATCCGCATGACGGCGCCTTCGCGATTTGGAGCACTCAAATTCGCTACGTCGGTGTCGGCGCCATGGTCATGGGCGGCATGGCGGCTATCTGGCGCGTGCGCGGCGGGTTGGTCAAAGCCGTCACTGAGCTCAACCGCAAGCGCAAGTCGGTGGGCGATGTCGGCGGCACCGACATCAGCGGCGTCGCGATCCTCATCTGGGCGCTGGTGGCCACCGCCATCATCGCGGCGGTCTACTTCAGCCTGACCGACAGCGTCGCCATCACCGCGATCACGACCGTGGTCATGATCGTCATGGCGTTCTTCTTCACCGCGGTCGCCAGCTACATCGTCGGCCTCGTGGGCAACAGCAACAGCCCGGTCTCGGGCATGACCATCACCGCCGTGCTGTTCACCGGGATTCTGCTCTTGATGCTTGGCTTTACGGGTACGCAGGGCATGGTCGCGACCCTCGGGGTGGCGGCCGTCGTGTGCTGCGCGGCCTGCACCTCGGGCGATGTCTGCAACGATCTGAAGACCGGCGCGATCGTCGGCGCCAACCCCCGCAAGCAGCAGATCATGCAGATTGTCGGCGTCGCCGCGGCCGCGCTGGTCATGGCGCCGGTGCTGCAGTTGCTGCACGAGAACACGCCCGGCGGCATCGGCGGCAAGGAGCTGCCCGCACCCCAAGCGCAGCTCTTCGCGGCTCTCGCGCGGGGCTTCTTCGAAGAAGGCGGCAGCCTGCCCTGGGACATGGTCGCCTGGGGTGCCGGCTTGGGCGCCGTGATCCTCATCATCGACTTCGCGTTGGAGAAGTCGTCCATCAACTTCCGCGCGCACCTGATGCCCATCGCCGTGGGCATGTACCTGCCGTTCGACATCGCGACGCCCATCCTGCTCGGTGGCCTGATCGCGACGATGTTGAGCAAGGGCTTGAACGAAGAAGACAGCGAGAAGGCGCTGCGTCCCGGCGTGCTCTTCTCGTCGGGCGTGATCGCGGGCGAGTCGCTGATGGGCGTTGGCCTGGCGATGGTCGCTGCGCTCGAGGTGACCAAGCCCAGCTTGGGCCTCGACAGTGGGCTGGTCACGGGGCTGACCATGGCCGCCGCGCTGGGGATTCTGATCGCGTTCTACATCAACGGTCGCCGCCGGGCCTGACCCGCAGCGCTATTGGCGCTTGATCTTGCGGGTCTTCGTCACCTGCGCCAGCGCCTTCTCGGCCAGCGCCTTGTCGGCGCAGAACACGTAGTTGAGCTCTGTGCCCGCGCGGTACGTGGCCAAGTGCGGCTTGGGAGCGGCCCGCGCGGCCTGCATGGTCTTCAGCGCCGTCTCGTACTCCGCCGCGTCCCCATCGGTGTCCCAGGTCGAGACGGTATATGCGACCGACTTGGGACCAATCTCGACCGCCGTATAGTCGCCATCCCAGCCCGTCGCCGCCGAGATCGCGTCGGTGAGCGGCAGGCGCGCCAGCAGAATCTGGCGGTGATGGAACTCACCGGTGGTGCTGTCCCAATCGCGGGTGTATCCCGGCCAGTTCAGCGCGGGCACGCTGACTTGGCTGGGGGTGTCGCGATAGGGGTGGTAGCGATTTGGGTGCAGGATCTGCTCGGTGCTCTCCGGCGGATCTGCGTAGATCTTGCGGATATCGTCCCAGCTGTGCTGGTTGCGGCGCATGGCCGAGATGAACAGCAGGCCCTGCTGGTAGGGGAAGATGAGCGACTGCTTGAGGTAGTCAGGCGCCACGGCCATGATCGGGAACTGCGGGCTGGCCATTTGCAACGGCAAGCTCGCCGCGATGCCGTTGACCGCCAAGGCCGAGTCGGTGATGTCGACCCCGGTGCCGAGCTGCTGGTAGTTGAACATGACGATGGTGGCGTCGCCCTCGAGCAGCGCGGCATGCGCCAGCACCTCGTCGTGGCTGAAGGCCTTGGAGTCGATGAGCTTGCCGCCGCCCCATTCCTGATCCTGGATGGCGTGGAAGATCTCATGCGCCATCACGGGCTCTTGCATGAACACCGGCAGCCAGGCGGCGATGTGCAGCTCTTGGCGGGTGTGGTCGTAGAAGCCCGCGACCTGCTCGGCGAGCAGCTTGGTCACAAACCCGCCGTAGTCGAGTTCGGGCGGCAACATGCCCTGCAGCTTGAGCAGCTCGCCCTCAGCACGCACCTTGACCGGGCCATACTCTTCGGCCAGCCGGCCTTGGATGAAGCGGGTGATCTCGGCCTTGCCCTTGACACCCATCTTGAGCGGCTTGGCCAGCTTTTGGCCACGCATCTTCTCGACCTTGGCGAGGGCGCCGAGGGCTATCTTCTCAAGGGCGGCCGCGCTGGTCTTCGGCGCGTCTCGCGCGAAGGTCGGGCTGCTGAGCAAGAGGGCGAGTCCAGCGATAAGGGCTTTGATTGGCATGACATCTCCCGAGGCGAGGCGCGGCACAATGACACACCGCGTTATGCGGAGCAAACTCCGGTAGGCAATGATCGATTCCAGTCGATTTCGCGAGATCTACGGATGGGATGCGGGGGGAGGACAGAGGCGGTAGAGCGCGAGCACCGCGGCTTTGACGAAACAGTCCCGACTCAGCCGCCGAAGAGGCCGGCGCGGAAGTTGTCGTTGGCGAGCGCGGCCACGCCGATCGAGACGACGAAGCCTGCCGTGACCTTGGTCAGGTCCCAGGCGGCCATGCGGACGGCCAGCTTGACGGTGCGGCCGTTGTCGGCCGACTTGCGCGCGGCCAGCGAGATCTCACGGCCGGCGAGCAGGCCGATGAACACCCAGGTGGTGCTCATGGGCACGCTGCTCCACTCCTTGAAGACGAGCAGGATGACTGCGAAGACCAGGTTGATGATCGTCGCGCTGCGCAGGTCCGAGACGCCGGACTTCTCGTCGACGACCTCTTGGATGTTCTCGCCACCTTGGCGCAGCATCAGGCCCAGGCCGAAGAAGATGGTCGCGGCGACCGCGATGAACGCGCCGGCGCCCATCGAGCGGGGCAAGAACACGGCGATGTTGGCCAGGTCGTGCTGCAGCCACATGGTCCAAAGAAACGCGGTGCTGATCCACTGCGCGGCGACCCAGCCCGTGCCGGCCTCTCGCTCCTGAAACTTCTCGCGCATCCAGCGGCCCAAGGTCATCCACAGCGCGACGGCGACGAGGATCGCGACGGCGTAGCCCGAGACGCTCTTGAGGCACACGTCCCAGATGCCCTTGCCCTGCGTGGCGAAGCAGCCGAGCAGCAGCAGCGACGTCGACACCGGCATGCGCATGCGGGTCAGCACCATCAACACGGCGGGCGCCGCGATCTGGATGAAGTTGAACTCGGTCGGGGCGATCGCGAAGCCCTTGGTCATCAGCCGGCCGTACGACACGTCGCCGTCATAGACCACCCAGCTATAGGTGATGGTCGCCAAGAAGATGCCGCCGACGAAGAGCCACAGCTGCCACCACTTGCGCGCCTTGTTGGCCGCGATGAAGGTGCCCAGAGTCTGGATGCTGTCGTTGGCGACCGCGGAGTAGCCGGCGAACATGAAGCCGACCCACATGGCGACCTGGGGCTGGCCGAAGCTCAGCGCCGCGGCGACGAAGGCGAACGTGATGATGAGGAGGAACTTTTTCTCTTCGCGGAAGAACCGCGAGAGGATGTGCTCCTTATAGTCTCGGACCACACCGGTCTGCTCTGGGGCTTCACCGATGGGGTGTGCGCTCGCGTCCATGATGGGATCCACTGGGTTCAATGTGACCGTCAGGCTACCGCCCGATTGTCACAGCTACGTGACGCGTCCGTGCCGATCCTTTGGTGCGTCTATGCGCCGACGATCTTGCCGTCGATGCGCTGGATCGCGACGACCGCTGGGCGCGGTGGCTGATCGGCCTTGAAGTCGGGCCAGCGGGTGCTCGGGTTGGCCTTCGTCGAGTACTCACCGGGGTGCTGGACAGACACGAAGAGCGTCGTGGCATCGGGGGTAAAGCAGGGACCACACAGCTCGGCGCCCTTGGGCAGCGCGATGAGCCGTTTGGTCAGCCCGCGATGCTCGCCAACATGGCCGCAATACCAGAGCCCATCGCTGATGCCGGCCTTGTAGCCGCCGTCGGTGCCGATCCAAAGCCGGCCGTCTTTGTCGAAGGCGGCGTTGTCGGGGCAGGCGAGCCAGCTGGTCGTCTTGGGGTGGTATTTGGCGCCGACGCCCTTGGCGCGGGGATCGCCGGCGAGCAGCAGCACGTCCCAGGTGGCCTGGGTGGCGGCGTGATCGCGGGCGCCGCCGACGCTCGGCGGGGTCAGCTCGAGGATGTGGCCGAAGGTGTTCTTCGGGCGCGGGTTGACTGGGTTGGGCGTGGCCCGATCCGGGTTCTTGGTCAACATGATGTAGACCCGGCCCGACTTGGGATCGACGGCGATGTCTTCGGGGCGGTCCATCGGGGTCGCGCCCAAGGCCAGCGCTGCGCGGCGGGCGTCGATCAGCACCTCACCCTGGTCGGCGAAGCCGTTGGCGGCGGTCAGCGGTCCGGTGCCGTGCACCATCGGCAGCCAGGTGAGGCTGTCGGCGTCGAACTGCGCGACGTAGAGGATGCCGTCGTCGAGCAGATCGCGGTTACGCACTGCGTCACCCGGCGCAGCGTCACCCGGCGCAGCGTCACCCGGCGCGAACCTGGCAGCGCTGACGAACTTGTAGACGTGCTCGTTGGCTTCGTCGTCGCCCATATAGACGACCACCCGGCCGTCGGCGCTCAGGCAGGTCTCGGCGCATTCGTGCTTGAACCGGCCCAGGGCGGTGCGCTTGATCGGCATGCTCTGCGGATCATGCGGGTCGAGTTCGACGATCCAGCCATGCCGGTTCGGCTCATGCGGGGCCTCGCGCGCGTCGAAGCGGCCGACATGTTTGTACCAATGGCGGCGGGGCTTGGCGTCGATGCCGAAGGCGTTATGCGCCTTGAACGGCGCGGCGTCGGAGGCGGGGCAGTAGAAGTAGCCGTTGATGTTCTCTTCGGCGAGCAGCGTCGTCGCCCAGGGGGTCTGCCCGCCCGCGCAGTTGCCGAAGGTGCCCAGGATCAGGCGACCGGTCGGGTCGGCGCTGGTCTTCATGCGCGTGTGACCCGCGGCAGGCCCGCGCACGCTCATGGGCGTCTTGGCGGTGATTCGGCGGTTGTACGGGCTGCCCACCACCACCTGCCAGGTGCCGTCGGTGCGGGTGATCTCCATGACCGAGTGGCCGTGCGCCGTCATCTCGATGTCGGTCTGCTCGGGTGTGAGATCGACGCCATTGTCCTTGGCGACGCCGTCGAACATCAGGCTGGGGTTGGTGTACTCGTGGTTGACCGAAAGCAGCCCGTGATCAGAGCGCCCGTCGAACGGGAAGTACGCAATGAAGTCGTTGTTGTAGCCGAACCGCATCGGCTGACACGCGGCCGTGACCGGCCCGGTGGGCGCGCCGGCGAGCAGGGGATCGCCCCAGGCCGCCAAGACGCGCGCGCTGTGACCGTCAGCGACATGCAAGCGGGCGTCGGCCGGCCCGTTCGGCAAGGTCGTAAACGTCGGCGCCGGCGCCTTGACAGGCCGCGCTGCGTGGGCCGCGGTGGAGGCCATGACGGCGGTCGCGCCCATGCCCTTGAGGACCGCGCGGCGGTTGAGCCGGTGTTCGAGCAGCTGGGAGAACGACTTGACCATGACGGACCTCGCGCGACGATCGTTCGACGGTCGATGGGTGACGCAGACTGACCAATCGTCCATGGGATGCCGTGTACCAGATTTGGCCGCGCGCCGGGTACCCGCCCGGCGAAAACTGATGATCGCGGCGCGTTCGACCTGCTAGAAGGCCTTCATCCCATCAGCACCGAACCCAAACCGACCCACCCGGAGAACTCAGCATGCGCTTGGACGATTTGAACGGGCACCGCGTCGGCATCTGCGTCAGCGGCGGCCTGGACAGCAAGACCGTGGCCACCCGCCTGCTCGAAGCCGGGGTCGACATCCACTGCTTCAGCGCCGACCTCGCCCAGCCCGACGAGGCCGACATCAACGACATCGTCACCAAGATGGCCGGCACGGGCGCGCAGACGACCATCGTTGACTGCAAGCCGGCGATGGCCGAGGCCTGCTTCCTCATGCTCCAGGCCCAGGCCATGTATGACGGCGGCTACTGGAACACGACCGGCATCGCCCGCGCCGTGACCGTGCGCGGTCTGCTGGGCGCCATGCGTGAAGAGGGCTGCACCGTGCTCAGCCATGGCGCCACCGGCCGCGGCAACGACCAGATCCGCTTCGAGCGCTACACCAACGTGCTCGCCCCCGCCATGAAGGTCTACGCCCCCTGGCGCGATCCCGGGCTGCTCGAGCAGTTCCCCGGCCGCACCCAGATGGTCGCGTACTTGCGCGCCAAGGGCGTCGAGGCCGACGTGGGTGGCAAGAAGCGCTACAGCACCGACGCGAACCTCGCCGGGCTCAGCCACGAGGCCGAGGATCTCGAGAGCATTGAGACCGCCTGCACCATCGTCGATCCGATCATGGGCGTGTGGCCCAAGGACGCGCCCGACGCGATGGAGACGGTCACGCTCAAGGTCGAGGCCGGCCGCGTGGTCGCCATCAACGGCGAGGCGGTCGACCCCTTCGAGGCGATGACCCAGGCCAACGACATCGCCGGGCGCAATGGCGTCTGGATGAAGAACGCGCTGGAGAACCGCATCATCGGCACCAAGAGCCGCGGCGTGTACGAGGCGCCGGGCATGGAGCTGCTCGGCTTCGCCATCCGCAGCGTCTATCAGGCCACCATCGATCGCCGCAGCCTGCGCCTGTTCAACCAGATGAGCGCGCTGATCGCCAACCAGGTCTACGACGGCCGCCTGTTCGATCCGATGACGCAGGCCGCGTTCGCCGCCGTCGACTCG
>JBNMOZ010000099.1:0-12619 GCA_051276005.1 Bradymonadia bacterium
GCGCGTAGCGCTCGATCAGCCCCAGCGCCGCGTCTCGCCGCTGCTCAACCCGCGCCACCGTGCGCTCGGCCTGCGCTAGAGCGCGCTCGGCGGCGTCAAGTTCGTCGGCGAGGTGCGCCGGGCGCGCGGCGCTGTCTGGGGTCGCGTACACCCGATCGATCCGCACGTCTTCGATGTGTGCGCCCGTCACGGGCTGAGCGAAGCGTGCCGTCAGGTGCGCCTCCGACATCAACGGCGTCAAGCCGCCGGCCCGCAGCGTTGAGCGGCCTGCTGGCAGGTCTACGGTGGCGCAGCGCAAGAGCTCGGCGCGGTCTTCAAAGAGCGTCGCGCGGCGCACTGGCAGCAAAACTTTGAGCGGTTCGCGCACGGCGTTGATGGGGTCACTCACGGCGGTTGCCTCCGACCAGCTCGGCCTTCGCCGGGAACGTGACGCGATATGCGTAGACGACGCTCTGTGTGCCGCCCGGTGGCAGCGTCAGCGCCCAGCGCACGCCGCCATCAAGGCGATCACCGACCGCGTCGGTGTGGGTGTGCTCCAGCTCGGGCGTGCTCTCGATCAGGCTCACCTCGACGTCCTTGACGCGATCGCCGACCACCGGCAGTCGATCGTAGAGGCGCACGGCCGCGGGCGTCGACAGGGTCGAGCGCAGCTCGATCGTGACGGTGTGGGTGACATGGGTCGTGTGGCTCATCAGGCCCTTGTCGTGCTGTCGACTCTCGACCTGCCGATCGACCACGCGCACGCCGCGATCCAGCCCTAGGTTCAGCGCCATGCGCGCGCCGCCCCCGGTCGCCTGCAGCGGCGCGGTCACCCGGAAGGTGCCGTCGATATAGACCTGCATCGGCCCGGCCGGATACGGCACCCCCTGGGGCGGGGTGACCGAGCACACCCGAAAGACGTCGCGCGACGCTCGAGGTACGGCCCGGTAGTCGACGCTGGCCGGGGCGTCGTCGGTGCGCACCACGGCGCGATGCCAGTGTCCGTCCGCCGGCACATCGTGCAGCGCGCCCGCCCGGTAGACGTGGTGAAAGCCGTCCTGAGTGGGTCGCGTACCGGTGGGCGTCAGCGTCTCGCGCAGGCGATCCCGCGCGATGCGCAGCGCGTCCACGGCCCGCTGCAGCGCGTCGAGGTCGTCGACGTCATGGTCGGCCAGCAAAGTCGCGAGGTGCACCAGCGGGTCGACCGCCTGCAGCGTGCCGCGCTCGGCCTCGGCCGGGCCCCTCAGCTTGAGGTATGCGAAGCGCAGCCGTCGAAGCCGGTCGCCCGATGGCGGCTGAACGGTGGCGTGGGTGACGTCGTCTGCTGCGCCACCGTCCGCTGGGCCACCGCCGCCGGCCAGGCCATCGTGGCGATTGCTGGGCATGGCAAAATCGCCGTCGGCTTGCTCGCGCATGAGCGACGGGCTCCGGGCGCGCGTGGGCATGGGCATGGGCGCCGGCATCGCGCCGGGTGGCATGGGCGTGTCAAACGGGGCCGTCAATTCGACGGTCTCCATCGGCATCAAAGCGCTGGCGAGGGTGCGGGCGTCGTCGAAGGTGCTGGTCTTGAAGGCGCCGGTGTCAAACGCGCCGGTCTCGTCATCTGCGTCCAGCGAATAGCGCACCTGGGTGATGGGCTCGACGGACGGCCGACTCGCGCGGTCAAAGCCGGCGAAGAGCGTCTCGAGGTCGTCGGGCAGCGGCCGGTAAGCCGGCCGAGAGGCGGGCCCGCTGGCACCGATGCGCCAAGAAGCGAGGGCGGGCAGCTCGGTCTCCCGATCCAAGTCGGCCGTGCCCAGCAACAGCGTGACGTCGCGCCAATCTTCACCGCTCGCCTGGGCGATCATCGCGTCGAGCCGCAGCGCCGCCTGGTTGTCGGCGAGATCCAAGCGATAGCTCGGCACCCAGCGCGCGGCCTCGACGAAGTACTCAATCTCAATCTGAACGGGTGCGTCGCTCTGGGCATGCAAGACCAGCTCGACCCCGCGGGTGAAGCGCGGCGGCGCCGGATCGGCGTGCACGACCGCCTGAACCACCTGCATCTGCCGCTCAAGCTCCCGCCGTCGGTCGCGCAGCGCCATGTGGCGCGCCTCAAGGGCCGCCAGCTTCTCGGTCGCGGTGGTGTGCATCTCGAGGAGCACATCGGGCGAGGGCAGGTGCCCGGCGTGCGTGTTCGCCGGATCGAGCTGCGCATAGATCTTTGAGCGCGCCGTCAGCGCCGATGCTTCCGCGTCGACCTCTTCGAGCACATCTGCGAGTCGCTCAAGCTCTTCGGCGGTCGCTGCGCGACCCACCGGCCCAGAGCGCTGCACCGCGCAGGTCTCGCGCAGGTCCGAGACCCGCCCATGTGCCGGGCTGACCCGCAACGAATCGGCGGCGTAGAGCAGGGGCAGGCCGGCGACGCGCATGGGCCCAGGGACAGCAGCGGCCACTCGCGTCACGAGGGCGCCGTTGCGGTACACGCAGACGCGGTCGATGCGGGACTCGACGTCGATGATCTCAGGCATGCCGCACCTTACCGCGCCTGCTCGCGATCAGATACCGCGGAGGCGGTCTGTGATCGCGCTCAGGCCCAAGGCCCGAAGCTGCGCGATGTTGGCGGCGGCGATGCCCTCTGCGTCGGGATGATCGGCGACGGCGCGCTCCACGTCGGCCTCGCGCAGCAGATGAAAGGTCGGGATTGGGGCGCGGTTGGTGAAGTGCGCGACGTCATCGGCAGGCGCGCCTGCGAAGCGGTAGTCGGGATGAAACGACGCGACCTGCACGACGCCTTCGAGGTCAAGCTCCACGATGAGCCCGTCGGCCAACGCGAGCGCGTCGAGATAGTCGTCGAAGTCGGCGAAGGCGGGCGCCAGGATCAAGGTCGTCTCGAAGCCAGGAGCGTCGCCGCTGATCGCGGCCATTTCGGCGGCCAGGATCGCGAGCAAGTCGGGCAGATCTGCCGCCTCGGTGGTGACATAACGCACCTGCTCGGCGCGCACGACGCGCTGGGCAAAGGGGCACAGGCCCAGCCCGATCACCATCGAGTCGATCCAGGCTCGCATTCGTGTCTCGGGCGTGGTCATCTCGTCTCTCATATCGCAATAGGAGTCATGATGGGCCCCGATAGCATCATCGAGGAGTGGTTTGGTACCGGCGACGATCTCACGGTCATTGGCCGTAAGTCGAGCCGTTGGTTCAAGAAGGATTCGGCCTACGACGCATACCTGCGCGACACGTATGGTGTGCTTGTCGAGCAGGCGATCGACGGCAAGCTCGCCGACTGGGCCGACCGCCGACAGGGCGCGCTGGCTCAGGTGATTTTGCTCGATCAGTTCACGCGGAACATCTACCGCGGGACGCAGAAGATGTACGCGGGCGATGCGCGCGCGTTGCCGGCCGCCAAGGCGGCGCTGGCGCAATATTCGAGCAAACTGCGGCTCATTGAGCAGATCTTCTTGTGGATGCCCTTCGAGCACACCGAAGACCTGGCGGCCCAGGACGCGTGCCTCGAGGGCAACCTGGCGATCGCATCGAAGGCCGAAGGCGACGCCAAAGCGACGTTCGAGAACTTCTCAAGCTATGCCGTGAAGCATCGCGACGTCATCGTTCAGTTCGGCCGATTCCCGCACCGCAACGCGATCCTGGGCCGCGCCAATACGCCTGAAGAGGAGGCCTATCTGGCCACGCCCGGCGCTGGCTTCTAGGGCTCGCTGCGGTCTGAGGTCTCGCCTCGGGCGACCCTGCTAGGCGATCCCACCATCGGTCCGCCACCGAACGATCTCACGAAACGTCAGGCTGATCCGCGGATCCGGCGCCGCCACCCGCCGCAATGAATGCTGCCAGGTCGCCTGCATTGCGGCGGTCATCATCAGCAGCGAGCCCGGCTCCAGGGTGACGCTGCGGTACTCAAACCCGTTGGGCGCCAGCGGATCCACCCGTCGCAGACGCAACGGCCGAGGCGCCCCCAGGCTGATGATCGCGATGCCGGTGCCCGGCGCCAAAATATCGACGTCGTCTTGGTGCCAGCCCAGGCTGTGGCGCCCAGTGGGGTAATAGTTGAGCAGGCAGTTCGTCGCCTCGAAGCCTATCTCGGGCGCGAGCGCGTCACGCAGCTCGGCCAGGGCGGGTAACCACTCGGCCACCGGATAGCTCGCGCCCTTGTAGTTATAGGGTCGCCCCAAGCTGGCGGTCTTGCGCGAGGCCATCTGCGCGGTCCACGCCACGGCATCGCGCACATGCGCGAACAGCGCCTCAGGATCGGCGACCGCGCCCGATCGATAGGTCAGCTCAGGCTCCATCGTCGGGATGCCGTCGCGCTCAGCCGGCAGCCAGGTGCGCCCGGTGGCGTCGGCGACCGGCAGCGGCGCGTACAGATGCGGAAACAGCGTCCCGCCCCGCGATGGCTCCCAGGTCAAGTCGAGCGCGTCGGCGTCAAAGCCCAGGACCAGCAAACGCTGGGCACCAAAATGCAGGCTGACCGTCTCGGCGAGCTGCGCCGCGCTGCTCAAATGAACGAAGCCATCCCGCTGATCGAGGGCGCTCCCGGCCCAGTGGTCGAGGCCTTCGATGGCAGCGGCTTCGTCCGCGGTGAGGATCTTATAGACGCGTTGCATTTGAAGCCTCCGCTCGTCCGATGATGGACGCGCGCCTGCTCCTTGCCACACCCCGCGATGAGGTTCCACTGGCGCCGCCCGGCGCGGGTTGGTATCGACGGACCATGACCGTCTGGCTCGCCCTCGTTGTTCTCGCTTCGCCCATCCAGGTCGATCTGCCCACGGGCCAGATCGATTGGACCGATCGCACCGTCAGCGTGTTGGGGGTGGGCACGCCCAAGATCCTCTCGCACACCGGCGGGATCACCCCGGTTGATCCGCTGACGGCGGCGAAGGCCGACGCGCGAGCGCGCATCAAGGCCCTGCTCAATGGCCTGCCCGTGGGGTCTGCGCAGGAGGCCAGCGCCGTGCCTGCGCTGCGCGATCGTTTCGACAAGGCGACGATCGCCGCCCAGATGCAGGCGCCCCGCTACTTCAGTGACGGCACCGTGCACCTGCCGGCGACGGCGACGTTCGCGTTGCCTCGGGCGCCGCGCGCGGTTGATCCGCGAGCGCCGACGGGGCTGATCATCGAGTTGAGCGCCGACATTGATCCCCGCTTGCAGATCGCGCTCGTCGCAGATGGCGGCGCGCCTATCCTGGCCGGCTTGCCCGGACAGCGCGTCGCGCCCGCAGGTATCGTCTGGGTCCGCGGCGCCCTAAGGTACGATCATCTCAAGCATGTCGGGCCGCAGCCGCTTCAGGTCAAAGGCGCGCCCGGCGATCAGGTCGGCCACATCAAGCTGGGCGCCGACTTGCAGGCTGTACTGGCCGAAAACAGCCTGGGTGGCATCGTGGTGGTGTTGCCTTGAAGTCCACAGCGCTGAGGTGGATGGCAGCCTGGGGCGCGTGCGCGTCGCTGATGGCGTGTGGCGGTGGGGTGATTCAGTCGCCCGGTGACCTGCCCACGCCGCCCCCGGGCAGCGCGTTCGTGCAAATCATCTGCGAGCCGGCCGACGCTGAAGTCTATATCGACGGCAAGTATCACGGCCGGCTCGACGGCTACCCGCGCGGCGTGATGCGCGTGCTCGCCGGACAGCGGCGCGTCATGCTCACCAAGGCCGGCCACTATCCGCAGTACGCCGTGGTCGAGGCCAGCGCGCAGGCGATCTGGTTGAGCACCCATCTGGTGGCGTCCATCGACGCGCCGGTCACCACGCGGTTGGCGGAGTAGCGCATGGCACGCATTGAAGTCCTCGACGCCGCGTTGGCCAACCAGATCGCCGCGGGCGAGGTCGTCGAGCGGCCGGCCAGCGCTGTCAAGGAGCTGCTCGAGAACGCCCTGGACGCCGGCGCGACGCAGGTGACCGTCGAGGTCGCTGAGGGCGGGGTGCGCCTCTTGCGCGTGGTCGACAACGGCTATGGCATGACGCCCGAAGACGCGGCGCTCGCGGTGCGGCGTCATGCGACGAGCAAGGTGCGCGTGACGGCCGACCTGATGCGCATCTCGACGCTGGGCTTTCGCGGTGAGGCCCTGCCGAGCATCGCGGCCGTGAGCCGGTTTCGATTGCGCACCCGCGCGGCCGGCGCTGTGGGCGCGACCGAGGTGCGTATCGAGGGCGGTGCGTCACCCGAACTGCGCGACGCCGCGGGGCCTCAGGGCACTGAGGTTCGCGTTGAAGATCTCTTCTATAACATCCCGGCACGGCGCAAGTTTCTCAAGAAGCCTGCGACCGAGACGGCGCATGTCCACGAGGCCATTCATCGGCTGGCGTTGGGGCACCCGCACGTCGGATTTCGCTTCATCAAGGACGAGCGGACGGCCATCGACTTGCCGCCCCACGCCGACCTGATGCAGCGCGTGCGCGCCATCTTTGGGGCCCGCATCGCCGACGATCTGCGGCCGGTCCACGCTGAAGGCGACTACGGCATCACGGGGCTGATCGGGCCGGCTGACCAGGCCCGATCGACGCCGCGGCACTACTACACCTTCGTCAACGGACGGTATGTCCGCGATCGCGTGATCATGTCGGCGGCCCAGCAAGCGTATGGCCACCTGCTGCCACGCGGGAAGCATCCGTTCGTCGTGCTGCATTTGACCATCCCGCTCGACGCGGTTGATCAGAACGTGCACCCGGCCAAGACCGAGGTGCGCTTCGCCGATACGCGGGTCATTCATCGGCTGGTCTCGCGGGCCATGTCCGAGGCGATCAACGCGGCCAACGCGCCGGCACCGGCCGAGACGTCGCGGTCATATGCCCTCGATCCGGGCGGCGCCCCGACGACCACGCCCAGCGATCCCGGCCTGAGCGCCCATCGACAGCGGATCTTCGACGCGATGGAGCGTCTGGGTGGTCGCCAAGGCCTGCCGGCCATGCGCGCGCCCTCGGTCGGCGGGCGCCGGTCGAGTGGATCCGACGGGCAGGGCATGCGGCTGCCCTTGCGCCCACCCCCAGAGCGCTTGCTGCCCGGGCGGCTGACGCCAGAAGCCCCGCCGCGGACGCCCATTGGCCAGGTTGGCGATCTGCTGCTCGTCGCGCTGCAGGGGGCCATCGAGGTCATCGATATGCCCAGCGCGCGAGCGGCGCTGGCGCGGCGCAGCTTGACCACCCTGGGGGTGCCGCTTTCGCCGCCCGTTTCGGTCGAGTTGGGCACGATCGCGCAGACGGCGTTCGGGCAGCGTAGACCAGTTCTAGAGACGATTGGCTTTGAGATTGAGCCGTTTGGAGGCCGCACATTGGTGATCAAGCGCGCGCCGTCGGGTCTGCCGGGCCTGGCTGCAGCCGGGTTGCTGCCGGCGTTGTTACAGGCCGCAGAAGAGGGCGAAGTGCCGCACCTGTGTGCCGCCGAGATCGCGCGCCATGCCGCGCCCCTGGCCGAGGCTGAGCGCAGCGCATTTTTGCGCCGATTCGACGCGCTGCCGACCTCCGATCGCGCGCCGTGCCAGGCGGTGTGGACCCTCACTGAACTCGCAGCGCGTATGGGGTCGGTATGACACCGCTCGTTTGTATCGTCGGGCCAACCGCGGTGGGCAAGACCGCCCTGGCGGTGGGCCTCGCGCGTCGTTGGAGCGCCGAGATCGTCGGATGTGACGCCAGCCAGGTGCACCGCGGCATGGACATCGGCACCGGCAAGGCGACCGCCGAAGACCTGGGCGACGTGCGGCATCACCTGCTCGACGTCATTGATCCCGGCGCACATTTTGACGCCGTGACCTATGCGGGTCTTGCAGATGCGGCGATCGCCGGGATCTTCAGTCGGGGCAAGCGCGTCATCGTCTGTGGCGGCACCGGGCTGTACCTGCGGGCGCTGGTGCAGGGGCTGTCGAAGGCGCCGCCGAGCGATCCCGAGGTTCAATCCACGCTGCGGGCGCGCATCGCAAATGGCGAGCTGAGCGTGCTGCATGCAGAGCTGGGCGAGGTCGACCCTCAGAGCGCCGCGCGCTTGCCGCCCACCGATACGCAGCGCATCGAGCGCGCCCTGAGCGTCTACCTGACGACTGGCCGCAGCCTGACCGATTGGCACGCCGAGCACGCGGCGGCCCCTCCGCGGTATCCCGCGACGACGCTGCGGCTGGAGTGCCCGCGTGACGTGCTGGGCGCCCGCATTCAGGCGCGGGTTGAGGCGATGTTCGCAGCGGGGCTGGTCGATGAGGTGCGCGGCCTGCTCGACCGCGGCATCGATCCCAGTCATAAGTCTATGGCAGCGCTGGGGTATCGACCAGTCGCGCGGCATGTGCTCGGTGAGATCAGCCTGCCTCAGGCGATGGCCGAGACGGTCCTGCGCAGCCGGCAATATGCCAAGCGCCAAATGACGTGGTTCAAGCGATTGCCGTACGCGACCTCGGTGCAAATGCCGACCGCGCCGGCCGACCTCGACGCGACCTTGAAGAACACCTGGGGGCAGCCGTGAAGGTGATGGGGCGGGTCAAGGTGCCGGGCGACAAGTCGATCGGGCATCGCGCGCAGATGTTGGCTGCCGTCGCCGACGGCCGCAGCGAGATCGAAGGCCTCAGCGACGGCGCCGACGTCGCGAGCACGCGGTCGGTGCTCGCCGCGCTGGGCGTCGACTTCGAGTGGTCGGGCGATCGGCTGGTGGTCAACGGCCGCGGGCTACGCGGGCTGCGCGGCGACGGGCAGGTGCTCGACTGCGGCAACTCCGGCACGACGATTCGCTTGCTGCTGGGCTTACTGGCCGGACAGCCCGGCGCGGTGACGCTGGATGGCGACGCGTCCTTGCGCGCGCGCCCAATGCGCCGCGTGACGGCCCTGATCGAAGAGATGGGTGGTCAATTCACGCTGCCCGACGGCGATCGACCGCCGGTGTCGATCCACGGCGCGGCGTTGCGCGGGGCGTGTATCGATACGCGCCGGGCCAGCGCACAGGTCAAGAGCGCGGTGCTCTTCGCCGGCCTGTCGGCAGAGGGCGTCACCGAGGTCACCGAGCGTGGGCTCAGCCGCGACCACTCCGAGCGCATGCTGGCGGCCGCTGGCGTCGACGTGCAGCGCGACGGATTGACGGTTCGACTGACGCCGCCCGCCCAACTGCCGGGCATGCGCTGGCGCGTCCCCGGCGACTTCTCGAGCGCGGCCTTCTGGCTCGCAGCGGCGGCCATCTTGCCGGGCAGCGACCTGACGATCTTCGACGTGAGCCTCAACCCGACGCGGACGGGCTTTTTGGACGCGCTGCGTGCCATGCAGGTGCAAGTCGCCATTGAAGAGACGGGCAGCTGGGGCGGCGAGCCCATCGGCACTGTTCGCGTGCAGGGTGGGGCACTCATCGGCGCGCGCATCGACGGCGCTGTCGCGCTGCGCGCCCTCGACGAGCTGCCGCTGGTTGCGGTGTTGGGGGCCCTCGCCGATGGCGAGACAATCGTCGCCGACGCTGCCGAGCTGGCGGTCAAAGAGAGCGACCGCATCGTCGCCATGCGCGACGGTCTGCGCGCCATGGGCGCCCGGATCGACGCGACGGCCGACGGCTGGCGCATCGAGGGCGTCCAGACCTTGAACGGTGCGGCCATCGCGACGCGTCACGACCATCGCATCGCTATGGCGCATGCCGTCGCCGAGCTGCGGTCGGCCAGCCCGATTCAACTCGACGATCCAGCGGTCGCGGCGGTCTCCTATCCCAGCTTCCTGACCGATTTGAGAAAGCAGGTCATCTCATGATCGTCGCCATCGACGGCCCCGCAGGCGCGGGCAAGAGCACCATTGGTCGTCAGCTCGCTGAGCGCATCGGGTTTCAGCGCGTCGACACGGGTTCGCTGTATCGCGCGGTGGCCTACGCCTGCATGCAGGCCGGCGTAGACGGCGAGGGCGCGGCGCTTGATGCGACGTTGGCCGATCTGGCGTTAGACCTGGGCCCCAATGGCGAGGTCATGCTCGCCGGGGCCGACATCACCGAGGATCTGCGCACCCCTGAGGTCTCTAAGCGGGCGAGCTTCTTCGCTGCCTTTCCGGCGGTCCGCGCGGCGTTGCTTGGCCTGCAGCGGCGCATTGGCCATGTCCGTGACAGCGTGCTCGAAGGGCGCGATATTGGCACGGTGGTCTTCCCGAGCGCAGCCGTGAAGATCTATCTGACGGCGAGCGCGAGCGTGCGGGCCCAGCGCCGGCTCGAAGAGCTCGAAGCGCGGGGGGTCGAGGCCGACTTGAAGACCGTGCTGGCCGAAATCGAAGCCCGTGATCATGCCGACATGAATCGAGAGGTCGCGCCCTTGAAGAAGGCCCAAGGCGCCATCGAGGTCGACGCGTCGTCGTTGAGCATCGACAAGGTGGTCGATGTCTGCGCGATGATCGTGAGCGTCGCGCAGGAGATGGTCGAACCCTGACCTTGCCTGTTTTGGTTCGCGCGGGGCTGAACCAAGCTGGGCTGAACCAAGCTGGGCTGAACCAAGCTGGGCTGAACCAAGCTGGGCTGAACCCAGCCGGACTCGACTAGATGAGGCGCTTGAGCCAGCGCACCTTCGACTCGGTGTACGGGGGGTACATGAAGGCCGGGTCGAGCATGGTCGGCTTCTTGAGCACCGACTTCTTGTGGGTGAACACGTCGAAGCTGTGCCGGCCGTGATAGGCGCCCATGCCGCTCTCGCCGACGCCGCCGAAGGGCAGGCCCGGCACGGCCAGGTGGATGACCACGTGATTGATGGCGGCACCGCCTGAGCTGGTTCGGCCCAGGATGGCCTCTTGCGTGCCCTTGTCGCCCGAGAAAATGTACAGCGCCAGCGGCTTGGGCCGCGCGTTGACGAAGGCGATGGCGGCGTCGACGTCGTCAACGGCGAAGATGGGTAGAATCGGCCCGAAGATCTCTTGCTGCATCACCGGCGCGTCTTCGGCGACCTCGGTCAGCACGGTGGGCGCGATGTAGCGATCGGCCGCGTCGGTCTGCCCGCCACAGATCGTCGTGCCGCTGTCGAGCAGGGTGCTGACGCGCTCATGGTGGCGGCTGTTGATGATGCGGCCGTAGTCGTCGCTCTGCTGCGGATCTGCGCCGAAGAACTCGATCAACGTCTTGCTCAGCGTCGCCACAAACGCGTCGTGCACGCTGCGCTCGACCAGCACGTAGTCGGGCGCCACGCAGGTCTGGCCGGCGTTGGTGAACTTGCCCCAGGCGATGCGCTTCGCCGCCACTTCGAGATCGGTGTCCGCCGCGACGATGCATGGGCTCTTGCCGCCCAGCTCAAGCGTGACCGGCGTGAGGTGCTTCGCGGCCGCGGTCATGACGATGCGACCCACGGCGCCATTGCCGGTGTAGAAGATGTGGTCGAAGCGCTCGGCCAGCAGCGCGGTCGTCTCGGGCACGCCGCCTTCAATGACCTGAATGCACTCGCTGTCGACATACTCAGGCAGCCACCGCGCCAGGCACGCCGACGTGCTCGGTGCGATCTCGGACGGCTTGACGATGGCGCAGTTGCCCGCGCCGACCGCACCGACGAGCGGCCCCAAGGCCAGCTGCAAAGGATAGTTCCAGGGCGCGATGACGAGCACGACACCCAGGGGATCCTTGTAGATGCGGCTGGATCCCGGCTGGGCGATCAAGGGGGTGGCCACCCGATCGGGCGCCATCCACTTCTTGAGGTTCTTGCGCATGCCCTTGGCCTCTTCGGCGGAGAAGTTGATCTCCGTCGACCAGGCCTCGAAGTGCGACTTGCCCAGGTCGGCCCGCAACGCGGCCTCGATCTCGGCGCTGCGCTCTTCGAGGAACCGCACGATGCCGTCAAGCTGTGCAAGCCGCCATGCGAGGGGCCGCGTACGGCCCTGATCGAAGCGCGCGCGCAGGCCGGCGATCCGTTCGGGAATGGCGGCGACAGTGTCGGCGGTCGAATCGACGTGCGCGTTCATGCGGACTCCAGAAGTGTCTGTGATGACTGAATTTGTAGTGGCTGACGGCGCTGGGGGCAAACGAAACGACCCGCCACGGCGATGCCAGGCGGGTCGTATCAGGCCGTGTCAGAGCGCGAACTAGGCGCGGGGCGTCTCTTCGAAGTCGGCGTCGATGACGTCGTCGTCATCATCGGCCGCGTCATCGGCCGCCGCAGCGCCGGGGTCAACCGCGTCGCCGCCCTGGGCACCCTGGTAGAGCACCTCGGACAGCTTGTGGCTCAGCTCGGTCACCTTGGCGATGGCGGCCTCGATGACGGCGACATCTTCGCCCAGGCCAGCTGCCTTGAGACCTTCGATGGCGTCCGTGAGCGCCGCCTTGTCATCTTCGGGCAGCTTGTCGCCGTGCTCGGTGACCAGCTTCTCGGTCTGGTAGGCCATCGAGTCGGCCTGGTTCTTGACCTCGAGCAGCTTCTTGCGCTCGGCGTCCTCGGTCGCGTGCTTCTCGGCTTCCGAGACCATGCGCTCGACGTCGTCGTCGCTCAGGCCGCTCGACGCCGTGATCGTGATCTTCTGCTCCTTGCCGGTGGCCTTGTCGACGGCGGTCACGTTGACGATGCCGTTGGCGTCGATGTCGAAGGTGATCTCGACCTGCGGCACGCCGCGCGGCGCCGGGGGCAGCCCCTCGAGGTTGAACTTGCCCAGCGTGCGGTTCTGGCTGGCCACCGGGCGCTCGCCCTGCAGCACGTGCACGGTCACCGCCGACTGATTGTCGGCCGCCGTCGAGAAGGTCTCGCTCTTCTTGGTCGG